>JAMXAE010000020.1 GCA_024281695.1 Nitrosomonas sp.
GCTAAAACTGAACGATTTGGGGATTTTTACATTAATTAATCGTTGTGGGTATAGCGAAACGCCACGCATAAATTCAGCCAATGTTTTTTGACTGTCGCGTAATGCATACAGCACCTGTAACGAAGAAATAATCCCATCTCCCGTCGTGTGTTTATCATTGCAAATAATATGCCCTGAATTTTCTCCACCCAGATACCATTCTTTTTCTTTCAATAACTCCAACACATAACGATCGCCGACATTGGCCCGAAGAAATGGAATATTTAGCTTCTTTAAATTGTTTTCTATTGCAAGATTTGTCATTAAAGTGCCGACAACACCTCCTGTTAGTATTTTTCTTTGTTGACGATGCTTGGCGATGATGTAAATGAGTTGATCACCATCGTAAAGTCTGCCTTGCTTATCTACCATCATGACACGGTCACCATCCCCATCTAATGCGATGCCCAAATCAGCATGATGTTGTTTAACTGCCTTCTGTAGTGTAGAGCAATGTGTCGTGCCACATTCAAGATTGATATTCAAGCCGTTGGGTTGTACGCCAATAGTAACGACGTCAGCGCCTAATTCATGCATGACATGGCCGGCAATATGATAAGTAGCGCCATGTGCACAATCAACAACTATGCGTAGCCCGCGTAAATCGAGATGATAAGGAAAAGTACTTTTACAGAATTCGATATAACGACCCGCAGCATCATCAATCCGCTGCACTTTTCCGAGTTGTGCCGAAGGCTTGGTTTCGATCGCTGCATTTAAGCCAGCTTCTATTTTATGCTCCATTTCATCAGGAAGTTTGCTGCCAACAGCAGAAAAAAACTTGACGCCATTATCTTCAAATAAGTTATGCGAAGCTGAGATAACAATACCGGCTTGTAATCGCAATGCACGAATAAGGTAAGCAATTGCTGGTGTTGGCATTGGGCCAGACAGGAGTACATCTACGCCTGCTGCGCATAATCCTGCCTCCAATGCAGATTCCAGCATATAACCCGATACTCGAGTATCTTTTCCGATAAGTACAGTGGGACGCTTTCCTTCCATCAGATGCCAATCGGCTGCAGCGAAAACTTTTCCTGCTGAATAACCCAGATGCATGATGAACTGAGGAGTGATGGGATCTTTTCCTACACGTCCTCGTATACCATCAGTTCCAAAATATTTTTTAGTCATTTTGAGAAATTTTTAATCGAAACTGGAAAATGAGTGAAACAAACTTATTGGGCTGCTGATTCTTATGTGTTACAACTCTTTACCGCATGATAAACAGCGAGTGCTTCTTTGCTTGCCTTAACATCATGTACACGCACAATTCTGGCACCTTTCACAACTGCTAGCAAGGCTGCAGCGATACTTTCATGAATTCTATGGTTTACATTATTTCCAGTGATGGCTCCAAGCATGGATTTTCGTGATAGACCAGCTAATACTGGAATCCCGAGAATTGCAAGTTTATCCAGCTGGTTTAGTAATTCAAGGTTATGTTGAAGTGTTTTACCAAAGCCGAAGCCAGGATCGATAACTAACCGATCTTGCGAAATGCCTACAGCATGTGCTGCATTGATGCGCTGTTGTAAAAAATTGCTAACTTCAGAGACGATATCCTTGTACTGAGGGTTTTCCTGCATATTTGAGGGGGCGCCTTGCATATGCATCAGACAGACTCGCACATAATCATTTTGAGCAACAATTTCCAGCGCTCCGGGGCTACGAAGCGCATTGATATCGTTAATCATGAAGGCACCAGCTTCTATGGCGTATTTCATAACTTCAGGTTTTGAGGTATCTATGGAAATCGGGGTGCCGGTACTAACGAGTGCTTCTAGCACAGGAATAACGCGGTTTAATTCTTCATTAATACTGACCGGTTGACTGCCTGGACGTGTTGATTCTCCACCGATGTCCAGTATATCAGCTCCTTCTTCAATGAGATTCTTAGCGTGTGCGATGGCTTTTTGAGTTGAGTGGTATAGTCCCCCATCCGAGAAGGAGTCAGGAGTTATATTGACAACACCCATAATCAGTGGGCGGTTGATTGAGAACATATGATTTTTCTGTAATAGAGGCACAGTAAGATAAGGAATTTGTGAAAACAAAAACGGGATACGATGTTATGATCGTATCCCGTTATTCAAGCTTAATGATTAATCAGTTTCTTTTGCTATTTCTTGTGGGGCTGATTTGGGCTCTCCTTTTTCGTCAGACTTAACTGACGGCGATTCACCACTTGCAGTCGGAGACATTGACTGCGGCGGTTTAGGTGGGCGAGGTGGGCGACCATCCATGATATCTTTGATTTGATCGCTATCAATCGTTTCCCACTCCAATAAAGCTTGAGTCATCGCCTCTATCTTGTCTTTATTGGCTTCAATGAGTTTTCGTGCAATTGCATATTGTTCGTCAACAATACGACGAACTTCTGCATCAACTTTCTGCATGGTTGCTTCACTCATATTTTTATGAGTAGTGACTGAGCGGCCCAGAAAAACCTCACCTTCATTTTCACCATAAACCATTGGACCAAGAATGTCTGACATTCCCCATTGAGTTACCATTTGTCGTGCTAATTCTGTTGCACGCTCAAAATCATTGGATGCACCCGTAGTCATTTGTTTCATAAAAACTTCTTCAGCAATACGTCCACCAAACATCACTGAGATTCTTTGGAGTATTTCTTCACGTTCCATACTAAAGCGATCTTCTGTAGGCAATTGCATGGTGACGCCCAAAGCGCGGCCTCGTGGAATAATGGTTACTTTATGGACTGGATCTGTTTTAGGTAACAACTGAGCTACGACAGCATGGCCTGACTCATGATAGGCGGTATTTCTGCGTTCATGTTCAGGCATTACCATTGAGCGTCGCTCTGCGCCCATGAAAATCTTGTCTTTTGCGCGTTCGAAATCATCCATATCCACTAAGCGCTTATTGCTACGTGCTGCAAATAATGCGGCTTCATTAACCAAATTTGCAAGATCTGCACCAGACATACCTGGTGTTCCACGTGCCAAAATATCAGCTTTTACATCAGGTGAGAGAGGCACTTTACGCATATGCACATGAAGGATTTGTTCGCGTCCACGGATGTCTGGTAGCGGTACGGTCACTTGACGATCAAAACGACCTGGACGTAGTAAAGCAGGATCCAGTACATCAGGACGGTTGGTAGCTGCAATCACAATAACTCCCATTGCACCTTCAAAACCATCCATCTCTACCAGTAGCTGATTGAGTGTTTGTTCACGCTCATCATTTCCACCACCTAATCCTGCACCGCGTTGACGCCCTACTGCATCAATCTCATCAATAAAAATGATGCAAGGTGCATGCTTTTTGGCCTGTTCAAACATGTCTCGTACTCTAGATGCACCTACACCGACGAACATTTCAACAAAATCAGATCCAGAAATGCTAAAAAAAGGAACCTGCGCTTCACCTGCAATTGCGCGAGCAAGTAATGTTTTACCCGTTCCAGGACTACCTACCATCAAAACGCCTCGCGGAATACGCCCACCCAGTTTCTGGAATTTGGTTGGATCACGTAGGAATTCGACTAATTCCGCAACTTCTTCCTTCGCTTCTTCGCAGCCAGCAACATCATTGAAAGTTACTGTATTGGCGGCTTTATCAAGCATACGAGCTTTACTTTTGCCGAATGAGAATGCACCGCCATTACGTCCACCACCTTGCATTTGTCGCATAAAGAATATCCATACAGCAATCAACAATAGCATCGGGAACCAGGAGATGAAAATACTCATCATCATGGATGGTTCTTCTTCTGGTTTTGCTTCAACAATAACACCAGCCTTCAATAAATCACTCACCATCCAGGGATCAGATGGTGCATAAGTTGTAAAACGCCTGCCGTCGGATTTTGTGCCCTTGAGCGTTCGACCTTCAATGACAACTTTAGCAATCCTCCCTTGATTTAATTCAGTGATAAATTGAGAGTATTCCATCGGTACTTGCGTCGGTTGACGTACGCTGAATTGATTAAATACTGTCATCAACACAAGTGCAATTACTAGCCAAATGGCCATATTTTTAATTAGATTATTCAAAATAGCTCCTTGGTTTGCACCTTATAATCTTCGATTAATCATTCTAACTCTATTTTAAGAAATATAACAGAATGGTTTATGTCATATACGATTTTGTTTAAAACAAAACTAAATCTTGTTTATTCATTGTGTTTGTTTTATTTGCAGTGAATACCAATTATTTCTTTTTTCCAAGTCCTAATAGATATAATTCATTACTCCGGTCACGTGAGGCCTTCGGTTTACGCACTACTACCTTCTTGAATTCAGTGCGCATCTCACGTAGAAACTGATCAAAATCCCGACCTTGAAAAACTTTGACCAGAAAACTTCCACCGTAGTTCAGATGCTCGATTGAGAATGTTAGGGCCAGTTCGGCTAAATGCATACTTTTGGCTTGGTCACTGATTACGATACCACTTATGTTAGGTGACATGTCTGAAATTACAAGATTCAATTGATGTTCACCTAAGTGCTTTCTGAGTTCAAGAACAGCATATTCTTCCCTAAAATCATGTTGAATAAATTCAACACCTGGGAGTGGTAGCATTTCTAAGATATCCAATGCAATAACCTTGCCTTTTGCACCAACTATATTACTGGCAACCTGAGACCAACTCCCAGGAGTGGCGCCTAAATCGACAACCGTCATGCCTGGTTTTAGTATCTGATCTCGTTCAGTGATCTCTAGTAATTTGTATGCGGCACGGGAACGATAGCCATCTTTCTTGGATTGTTTGACAAAGAAATCATTTACATGCTCTTTCATCCAAGCTTTACTAGTTTTGGCTTGTTTCATCAAGTAGAATTATATATTTGAAGAGAATTTATGTTAACACTTACTGTTGCACACCGGCGTGAACTTAAAGCACAGGCGCATGCGCTTAATCCAGTAGTGATGATCGGGAAGAGTGGATTATCGGTCAGCGTTATTGAAGAGGTGGATCGTGGACTTTTAAGTCATGAGCTTATTAAAATTAAAGCTCAGATTGATGACCGGGTTGTCAGGAATACGCTTTTTGAAGAAATTTGTGAGCAGTTGAATGCCGCTCCTGTACAGCATATTGGCAAAATATTTGTTATCTATCGACCTAAACCAGAAGGGAGCGACGAGAAGTCTACTCATAGACTCTTTACTAGTAAAAAGAAACGCTTGCCATCCCGTACTAAGCGTAGTTTCCAAAATTGATGATTTTAAAAAAAGTATTTAGATATATTTGACATTAAGTATTTCGTATTCGCGTATACCGCTGGGAGCTTGAACTTCTGCAATATCTCCCGAAAATTTACCAATTAAAGCACGCGAAATGGGAGAACTGATAGAAATTTTTCCATTCTTGATGTTGGCTTCATCGTCACCTACGATTTGATAGGTGACGGTTTCACCATTTTGTAAATCTTCTAGCTCAACAGTAGCACCAAATACACAAGCCCCATCCGCGTTAATAAGCGCCGGATTGATGATTTGTGCATTTGATAATTTGCTCTCCAGTTCAGCAATACGTCCTTCAATAAATCCCTGTCTTTCTTTAGCGGCATCATATTCTGCATTTTCAGAAAGATCGCCATGAGAACGTGCTTCAGCAATCGCTGCAATGACCGCAGGGCGATGTACAGTTTTCATTTCATGTAACTCCTTGCGCAGCGCTTCTGCTCCTGCTACCGTTAATGGAATTGTACTCATTGTAATTTTCTGACCTTCATTTTTGTCCCATCTTTAATAGTCTAAGAGAACGAATTCTTTATTGCTTATGCTTTAAGTTGTAAATGTAATTTCTGCAAATTGTAAGCTTGTAATTCACGCCTATTGGTTATACCGACACAGGCAGCGCGTGCACCTGCTAAAGTTGTATAGTAAGTTACTTTTGCCTGAAGTGCAGCATGGCGAATCGAATAAGAGTCGCGTATTGCGCTGCGCTGGTTTTTCACCGTGTTAATTATTAGACTGATTTCGCCATTCTTAATCATATCCACGATATGCGGACGGCCTTCGGCTACCTTATTAATGATGGTGACTTCAATTCCAGCTTCTGTCATCGCAGTGGCAGTTCCGCGTGTAGCATAAAGGGTGAAGCCAAGTTCTGCAAGGCTCCGTGCAATTTCAATGGCGTGCAATTTGTCAGATTGTCGTACACTGATGAAAATCTTGCCAGAAATGGGCAAACGAACATCGGTCGCTAATTGGGATTTAACAAAAGCTTCAGCAAAGGTGTAGCCCATTCCCATCACTTCACCGGTAGACTTCATTTCGGGACCCAGTATCGTATCAACACCGGAAAGTTTGATAAAGGGGAATACGGCTTCTTTGACAGAGTAATATTCAGGAATTATTTCCTTTGTAACTCCCTGTTCAATCAAAGTCTTTCCTGTCATGCAGCGTGCCGAAATTTTTGCTAACTGCAAGCCGGTTGCTTTGGAGATGAAGGGTACGGTGCGTGATGCTCGAGGATTGACTTCAAGTACATAGACTGTATTATCTTGAATCGCAAACTGCACATTCATGAGACCTACGACATTCAAAGCGCACGCCATTTCGGTCGTTTGACGACGCAATTCATCCAATATTTCAGGTTGCAAATTAAAAGTTGGCAGAGAACAAGCTGAGTCACCTGAATGTACGCCTGCTTGCTCAATGTGTTCCATAATGCCGCCAATCAGAACAGTTTCCCCGTCATAGATTGCATCAACATCCACTTCCGTGGCATTATTGAGAAAATGATCCAGCAATACCGGTGAGTCATTGGAGACTTTAACGGCTTCACGCATATAGCGTTCCAGATCGGCTTGTTCGTGAACGATTTCCATCGCACGTCCACCTAGCACATAACTGGGTCGCACTACCAATGGATAGCCAATTTCTTCAGCAGCGACCAAAGCGGCTTCCGGATTGCGTGCTGTGCGGTTAGGTGGTTGCCTTAAACCCAGCCGTTGCAGCATTCTTTGGAAACGTTCTCGATCTTCCGCACAATCAATCATGTCTGGGCTGGTACCTATAATTGGCACACCATTGGCTTCCAGGTCGCGCGCGAGTTTCAGAGGCGTTTGCCCGCCATATTGAACGATCACGCCATCTGGATTTTCTACAGCAACAATTTCTAGAACATCTTCTAATGTCAGTGGCTCAAAATATAAACGATCCGAAGTGTCATAGTCAGTTGAAACGGTTTCAGGATTACAATTGACCATTATGGTTTCAAAACCGTCTTCACGTAAAACCAGGGCTGCGTGAACACAACAATAATCAAATTCAATACCTTGACCGATCCGATTGGGCCCGCCGCCTAGTACCATAATTTTCTTTCTATCGGTGGGATGTGATTCGCATTCATCTTCGTAAGTGGAATACATGTAGGCAGTGCTGGTGGCGAATTCAGCCGCACAGGTATCTACGCGCTTGTAGACTGGGCGTAAGTTGAATTGATGTCGATAAATGCGCACAGCGGTTTGTTCTGTACTGAGCAACTTGGCCAGGCGTCGATCAGAAAAGCCGCTGCGCTTTAATTTGCGTAATGTTTGCCTATCGAGTGTTTCCAGTCTTTTGTGGGTCAGTGCCTGTTCTTGTTTAACCAAATCTTCAATTTGCGCCAGGAACCAGATATCGATATGTGTTAATTGATGAACTTCGTGAATAGACAGTTTGCAGCGGAAAGCGTCCGCTATAAACCAAATTCGTTCTGGACCAGGGTTAGCTAACTCGGTTCTAATAGTTTCCAAGTTGTCTGTTTTTTCATCCAGGCCATCGACACCAATCTCCAATCCACGCAAAGCTTTCTGCAAGGATTCCTGAAAAGTCCGGCCGATAGCCATGACTTCACCGACCGATTTCATTTGCGTTGTCAAGCGATCATTGGTTTGTGGAAATTTTTCAAAGGCAAAACGCGGAACTTTGGTGACGACATAATCAATGGTAGGTTCAAAGGACGCCGGTGTAATGCCGCCGGTGATATCGTTACCCAGCTCGTTGAGGGTGTAACCGACAGCAAGTTTTGCAGCAATTTTGGCGATAGGAAAACCGGTTGCTTTGGAAGCCAATGCGGAAGAGCGTGATACACGCGGATTCATTTCAATCACCAGCATGCGTCCATTTTCAGGATTAATGGCAAACTGGACATTGGAACCACCTGTTTCCACACCAATCTCACGTAATACCGCGATCGATGCATTGCGCATCAACTGATATTCTTTATCAGTTAATGTTTGTGCCGGTGCTACCGTAATCGAATCACCGGTATGAACGCCCATCGAGTCGAAATTTTCAATGGCGCAGATAATGATGCAATTGTCCTGTTTATCGCGTACCACTTCCATCTCAAACTCTTTCCAACCGATGACGGATTCTTCAATCAATAGCTCTTTAGTAGGAGAAGTTTCCAATCCATGCTCACAGATATCCAGAAATTCTTCGCGATTGTAGGCAATACCGCCACCGCTGCCACCCATTGTAAAAGAAGGTCTGATAATGACCGGATAGCCAACCATTGCTTGAACCTGTAATGCTTCTTCAAGGCTATGAGCAACTGCAGAACGGGCAGACCCCAATCCAATACGAGTCATAGCCTGCTTAAATTTCTCACGATCTTCAGCCATATCGATAGCCTCTCGTGACGCGCCAATGAGTTCAACGCCATATTTTTCCAATACGCCGTGTTTGACCAGATCCAAAGCACAATTCAATGCAGTCTGCCCTCCCATGGTGGGTAGTAGTGCTTCAGGTCGTTCAATGGCAATGATTTTTTCGACCATTATCCAGGTAATGGGCTCGATATAAGTCGCGTCGGCCATTTCCGGATCAGTCATGATGGTTGCGGGATTGGAATTTACCAGAATAATGCGATAGCCTTCTTCGCGTAAAGCCTTGCAGGCTTGGACACCGGAATAATCAAACTCACAAGCCTGACCGATAATAATGGGCCCCGCGCCGATGATGAGAATGGATTTAATGTCGGTACGTTTAGGCATACTGTTTAACCGGAAAAAATTACGCGTTGATGAGGCTTATGTATTAGTTATTGTGAAATTAGTTTTTATAACGTTGCATCATGTTGATAAAGCGATCAAACAAATAATCAGCTTCATGTGGTCCCGGACTGGCTTCTGGATGCCCTTGAAAACAGAAGGCGGGTTTGTCCATTAGCTCAAATCCTTGCAGGCTGCCATCAAACAGCGATACATGAGTAACGCGTACATTGGCCGGAAGCGTGCTGGCATCAACAGCAAAACCATGATTCTGGCTAGTAATAATTACTTTGCCGCTGTCAACGTCTTGCACGGGATGATTGGCGCCATGATGACCAAACTTCATCTTGATAGTCCGTGCGCCAGTGGCTAGGCCTAGTAATTGGTGGCCCAGGCAAATACCAAAGAGGGGGATGTTCTTCTCCAACAATGCTCGGGTAGCAGAAATTGCATAATCACAAGGCTCCGGATCACCCGGTCCATTGGAAAGAAATATGCCATCGGGTTGGCTGGCTAGAACCTCATCAACCGAAGTCTTTGCCGGAAATACCGTTACTTTGCAACCACGTTGTGCCAGTTTACGCAGAATTGTGCGCTTGATTCCAAAGTCATAAGCGGCAACATGATAGTTAGGATTTTCCTGTGCAGGATAACCTAAGTCGAGTGACCATTCACCTTCAGTCCAAGTGTATGATTGCTGGCAACTGACCACCTTGGCAAGATCCATGCCCGCTAAACCGGGGAATGTCCTGGCGGCATGCAAAGCTTTATTCTCATCGATTTTACCTGCCATAATGCAACCCGGTTGTGCACCTCGTTCTCGTAAGATTCGAGTGAGTTGGCGCGTATCAATTTCAGCGATAGCAACAACATTCTGGTCTTTAAGAAATTCCGATAATGTATGGGTTTTACGGTGACTACTGGCCATCAGTGGCAGGTCACGTATTACCAGGCCTGCAGCATAAACTTGATGAATGTTGCCGGATTCAAAATCTTCTAGATTGGTGCCGGTGTTACCAATATGTGGGTAGGTCAGAGTGATGATTTGTTGACAATAAGACGGATCGGTTAATATTTCCTGATAACCGGTCATTGCTGTATTAAAAGCGACTTCACCCGTCTTGATACCTTCAACGCCAATAGATACGCCATGAAAAATAGTTCCATCAGTAAGTGCGAGGATGGCGTGTTGGCGTTGTGACACAAAGGGCTCCTTGGATACTGACTAGATATGGAAATAGGGGTTATAAGTTTTAGATACTCTAGCTTTTGAGCACGAGATTATACGTGAAAAAGGTTTGTTTTTGCACGAAACTGCGTTACTCAGGGAACTCATCTTTAGGCGAAAGCCTTGGAAATTAAGGTTGCAGTCTGTTTGATTATTTTTCAATTGATCAATGATCCATTGGTGTGTATCGTATTTTCCTTTGATGGATAATGGCAAAATCCAAATCTCTGGAATCAATATGCTTCAGATCTTGTACTTTCCTAGATGTCAAATAATCATTGGTAACTAATTTGTAAGCTTTTCTGACGTCAATCGGGGTGTCTTAATTTTCCAAATACCACTGATAAGCAGTGTTATTGGCTGATTATAAAACTACCTCAGCGATATGAGCCAATTTTTGATCAAAAATTCTTAACGAACAGTAGGTTGCCTTTGGTAGTGACTGGCCACTGATTGATCGTTCAAGGGTACAAAAGTAAGCTTGATTTGTCGTTTTGTGTATCAAAGTAAAGGTTTGCTACATAGATGGAGTGGGCATTGCCTTTGAGCAACGAGGTGAAATTGCCATGCTAATTCTGCGAATTAACATGCTCGCGCCTAGCTAATAGTAATTCGATTCTTGGGTAATTTTGTAGCAATTGGATGTTATCACCAATAGCGCATGGTGAGTCAGCGCAATAATGAAATATGAGTGTTTGGTAAGTTCTGACCTGATTACCTACAATGGTCAATAAATCAGAGTAACTCATATAATTGGAGTTGCTGACTGAAGGGTTAATCCAAAAATACCTATCTTGAAGGTTTTTTCATTTTCTTGTCGTTCACTAGAATAGAGAGATTTTGATAGGCTCCTTCATAATGAATGGCGGTCATGAGTTGCTGGGCACCCAGGTAAATTTGGCTTTCTTCATACGTGGATTGGATTAATTCTATTTGATATCAAACCTATGATGGCTGAAAGTAGCGTAGTTAAGCTTAAAGTGATTTAGAGCGTCCGCTATTTGCCGACCGGTCAGTCGATTAACCTCGTGTGCGGGTACCAACTGCAAAAGCTGAAAAGGTTACTATCCAGCGTGGTGATGTTATTTGGATTGTGCGCTGATTGCCGATCGCGTCGCGTGATAATTCGCGTAATTCCATCTTGTTTACCGTTACTGACCAGTGTGATCTCATAATTATCGTTAAAGTGTAGTATCGTTACATACGTCCTATTATCGGTTTCTATCGATATAAGAGGTATGGTGAACCAGTTATAGCAAAAACGAAGAAAACAGATAGAAAAATGTGGAAGGATTTTTCAGGATAATTTCCTGCGATCTCTTGTTGGCTATTATTATTATGAAATGTTACTAGGCAAATGATAAGTCACAATATTGATGTAATATCAAACCATGTCGCTCAGTCTAGAGTTTATATTTGTGATACCAATAACGCCAATTTGCCTTAAAGATGAGTGCGTAATCACTTTAAAAGTGTTTTTCTAGATGGTTAGTAGTACTATTTTAAGCGATTCAATCTTAATATAATCAGAAACGGACAAAGTATATAAGAGAAATGTAATTTATCATGATTGAGATGGAAATGCTGATGTTGAGAATGGATAGTTTAAGGTTATGATATTCCGAGAGGAATAAGGATTTTATAAGATAATTTTCAGGTTCGAGTCAAGGCTGTTATCAGCCGGATGGGCTTTTTGCTCCTGGCTATACTGGTTAAGTCAACTCGATTAAAAAGGGAGAATCATCGTGAAACAATATTTTCTATCGTTAGAAAAGCGTTTTTTATTTTTTATTTCTGCATTGTTTCTTTTAACCGGAATTCTATCTGCTTGTACGCTCATCCCAGATGGTGATTCTGATCGAGGTGCAACAACTGTTAAGCAAGACTCTTTTGGTGATAGTTATACTCAGATTAAATATCTTGAACAAGGCTGGAGTAACGCGGATAGTTTGTGGTTTTATACCACCACACAAGGATCAAACTTGATGCCCTATGATTTTTTTATGGTGCTCGAGAAAGCGGGAGATTCCAAGCTTTTCCGTTCTGACGAGAATATGAATTTTTATCGTTACCTGCCTCAGAAAGCCACTTCCAGTAATCCAGACGCGCTTCCTGTTGGTTGGGTTAAAGATAGCTATGAAGGAAAAGAATATGTGGGTTTGACTTGCGCAGCCTGCCATACCGGACAGATCAACTATAACGGAGTAGGTATTCGTATCGATGGCGGTCCGGCCAGCGCCGATATGGAAGAAATCATGAAGGATATCGCAAAAGCTCTGCAATATACGCGTGCCAATGAAGAAACTAGGAACCGGTTTGTCAAGAATGTATTGGCAAGTGGTAACTATAAATCGGAATCTGAAGTACTGTTTGATCTGGAAAAATATGAACAGCGTCTTACCAGCTACACCATTATTAATCGTAGTTCGACTCCCTATGGCTATGCGCGGCTGGATGCATTTGGGCGCATCTATAACCGAGTGCTTGAACATTTGATCAATGAAAGAGAACTCAGAGAATTGCTGCGTGACCGCAAGATAATGCGCGATGATCAATTGTCAGATCAAGAGCTCGACAAGATCATGCAAGATACAGACAAAGTGCTGTCGGGTGAGCAACGCGATCATGTGGTTGAGCGCCTTAGTAAGACACTTACAAAATGGCAGCTAGGCAGATTGCGCAAAGAATTGTTCAATCCGGCTGATGCACCGGTTAGCTATCCGTTCTTATGGGATATTCCGCAGCATGATTATGTGCAATGGAATGGTTTGGCTGCGAATGCCGGATTGGGGCCGGTGGGACGTAACACCGGAGAAGTGATTGGGGTATTCGGCACATTAGATTGGCAGGAAGCGAAAAGATCCAATCTTTCCACGCTGATCGGTGGGCAGGCTTCAGGGATTACTCAAGTCAGTTTTGCTTCTTCTGTAGATGTGCATAATTTGCGCAAAATTGAATCGCATTTGCAAAAATTACAATCACCTGTCTGGCCGCAAGATATTTTAGGATCGATCGATCAGCAACGGGCTTCTCGGGGTGAATCAATATTTAATGAATATTGTGTCAGTTGCCACGCTCGGATAGATCGTGCGGATCCTGAACGACGTATCATTGCCAATATGTCGAAAGTCAGTGCTGTCGGAACGGATCCACGTATGTCCGAGAA
Organism: Nitrosomonas sp.; assembly: GCA_024281695.1. Classification (GTDB taxonomy): domain Bacteria; phylum Pseudomonadota; class Gammaproteobacteria; order Burkholderiales; family Nitrosomonadaceae; genus Nitrosomonas. Next base: position 13,394 of record JAMXAE010000020.1, read on the forward strand.
TAGCATCAATGCTCAGGGATATTCGGGTATTCTGCGGAATCAGTACGTAGGCCTTGAAGTCGGTGATATTTTACTCGACCGGAAAGCACCGGTTGCAGCTTTGCTCACCAAAGCAACACTCAACGTGGTTGCTACCCCGGGCCCTGATAATTGGTTTTTCCAACGCTGGGCTGACTGGATCGTTAATATCAGTAAAGCATTCTTTCATAATGAAATTAAAGCTTCAATCAAGCAAGGCAATTATGATCCGGATACTACTGCCAGTCCGCTGGCTTCGTTAAAGGCTGACACGGCGCGTTCCTTAAAAGGCATCTGGGCAACGGCCCCTTATCTCCATAATGGTTCTGTGCCGACGCTCTATGACTTATTATTGCCCAAGAAACGTGAAGGTGATCCGGAAGAAGGGGAATATCGACCCGATCAATTTGAAGTTGGATCGCGCGAATTTGACCCTGTAAAAGTAGGCCTAAAGAGTAGTGGATATCAGGGTTTTACCTTTGATACGAGTTTAAGAAGTAACAGTAACGCCGGCCATGAGTATGCATCCGGTAAGACAGCGCAGGCTAATGGTAAAGTTTTAGAGCCGCTGACCAAAGATGAGCGGTTGGATTTGCTTGAGTATCTCAAGACCCTGTAATCAAGGCAATATATTTACAATCCTTATGAATGAAAAGGGGTAATGCAATGAATATAAACACCAGTTATCTTGATCAGTATGATGCGACGACTGAGGCAGACAAATTTCCATTAGTGCGCCGCTGGATGGATACCGAGCCTTTACCATTTTTTAAAGAGTTGCGTGCGAAGCGTCCCATTCTGGTAACTCCAAAATGTACGTTGATTACTCGGTTTGACGATGTCAGAGAAATACTGAATATGCCTAAAGTTTTTACGGTACAACCTTATGTTCCAAAAATGGATAATTACCTGATGGCACATGATGATGACGCACTGCATACGCGCGAAAAATCGCTTATGCAGTTTATGTTGAATCGTGATGATATTCCAAGGGTTCGCATCATGGTGGCAGAAATTGCCAAGGGAATTCTTGATCAAGCTGCAGGCCAAATTGAAATTGTGAATGATTTTTGCCGTATGGTTCCGGCCACATTGGTACAAAAATATTTTGGGCTAACTGGCGCTAACAAGCGTGACCTAATTGAATGGTCTTATTGGAATCAATATGATACTTTTCACAATCAACCTTTTGATTTGGCGCCCCCGGAGTTATATAAAAAAATCATAGATCGTCACAGCGAGACTTCCAAGAAACTAGGTGAATATATCACTATGCTCATTGGGAAACGCCTTCTGGCGGTTAAAGCGGAAAAATTGACATTCTCAACAATCATTAAATTAGACGACGATATTGTTACCAGAATGCTGCGTGCCAGTTTTTCGAAAGAATTGGATATTGATATTAAACGCTTGGGTGTGAATGCTGGAGGGTTGCTAATCGGCGCGATTGAAACCACTTCACAAGCCGTGGCGCAAGTGTTGCAATATTTGTTTCAGCATAAAGAGTGGCTAACTGCGGCACAAACCGCTGCGCAAAAAGAAGATCATTCTGAATTCGATGGCATTATTTGGGAGGCTTTACGTTTTGTTCCAATCACGTCCTATTTGTTTCGCACAACAGTAAGCGATTATACAGCAGCAAAAGGAACCGATTATGAAACCGTTCTGCGTGCTGGAACCTATGTTTTACCTGTAACGCTTTCAGCTACCTTCGATGAGCGGGCATTTGAATCGCCGGAAAAATTTATTCCGCAGCGTAACTGGTATAACTATTTCCATTTTGGATTTGGCAGTCATGAGTGTTTAGGGCGCTACGTCGGTATGGTCATGATCCCTGAAATGGTGCGTCAGGTATTAATGAAGAAAGAGGTTGAGGCAAAAGGCGATATAGACTATAAGTCCGGACCCTTCCCCGAATCGTATAATCTGGCATGGGTCACGCGTTAGGGGCTTTAGTTTTATACTAATGTTTGTATTTGCAGAAGTAATGACTTACTCAAATAATAACAATTTGGGAAACTGGATCTGCGGTGTAATTAAAGGAACTGAATTACTAGTTTAACGAGATATTGGTAAGGAAGTCGATATTGATAACGATGGTGAGTTCAGTGTTCTATAGCTCAAATTTGCTTGTGATTTTTGGCTATAGAGCACTGTTAATCACTAGTAATTCGATTTTTCTTCAGTTGATCTGGCTTTTCCGCCGCCTTCTTGGTCACCTGAAGGTATTTGATGAAAAGGTTGGATGGTTTTTCCATAAGCTTCTGGATCAGGGGTCTCGGGAGCTGTTGGTTTACCACCACAGGCAACTAAAACCAAAACAGCGGATATTGCAAAGAAATGCACTATTTTCATATAAAATCCTTTAACTGTTAGTTGATAATTAATTTTTTGTTGCAGCAATTCGCAGATTACCGGTTACGATTATGTGAAACATTGATCTTAATCAAATGAAATCAACCTCAATGTTAAAAAACCAAAGTAATCTTAATTGAAGCTAATTCAAGAATAGCGTGCTCAATGGCACAGATTAGGCTACGTTTTTATCGATCATTGAATGACTTATTGCACCTGCGCTGGGTGATTCAGAAATTATTCATATTTTCGATCGAAAAACATCGGTAAAAGATATGATCGAATCTTTAACGTCCCGCACACGGAAGTCGAAGTAATTCTGGTCAATGGTATTGCAGCGGGTTTTAATTATATTGTGCAGAATAAAGACTGCATTCAGGTTTATCCGGTTTCTGAAAAAACCCCAAGTGATAGTATTATCGCTTCGCCCGGCTTTATTACGACCGCCACTATTTTTAGTGGACGCCAATCTTGGAAAACTCGCTCGCTATTTAAGATTGCTGGGATTTGATTGTCTGTATCGCAATGATTACGACGATGGCACGGTGGCAGCAATAACCAGTGACAACAACGCATTGTACTCACTCGTGATCGTTCATTATTGCAGCGCAAAATTATCATACACGGATATTTTGTTCGGACAGATATGTCAAAAATTCAAACTCAAGAGGTTTTGAGAAGATTTGATTTATATTCTTTGATTAAACCATTCACACGCTGTGCGCACTGTAATGGAAAGCTAGTGGAAATCGATAAGCAAAAGATCGAGCATCGTTTGGAGCCGCTCACGAAGCAGCACTATGATAGATTTCTGATCTGCTCAGAATGCGATCATATTTATTGGCAGGGAAATCATTATGCGCGAGTGAAACGTCTGGTGGATAATTTTTCGAATGAGAAATAATGATTTTATGCATTACGTTTGACTCAGATACTGATGTTGTTCTAATGCGCAATACAAAATAAGGTTTTATTGTGTGTAGTAATTCGCGAATACTAAGATGGAAATTGGATATTTACTAATGCGTTGACTTGCAGTGCTATGTCTCTTAGCGGGTGGTTTGTTTTATTCCGAGTACTAGCTTGTCGTCATATTAGCTGGTTTGCTTATCGAGATTTGCTGCTAAATGATCTGAAATAAGTGGCGCCTAGAAAATTGGCAAATCCAATCCAACACGAAGCTGATTTGTTTAATACGCTGAAATTTAGTGTGCAAGGGAGTAGGTAAAGAGCTGCTGTTGACTCAAGTCATGATCTGTCGACCTGGAGCGGTTTATCATCGATGACGCACTTGCTGGGCGTGGAAGAAACCGAATTAGTCGGTACACTGGGTTTGAGGCAATACATTGCGGCTGCTTCAAGAAATTTTGCATAATAATTGTTACATTACTCATCGCTTGGCGAGGAAGTACGTCGATAAGATCACTCGGTGTACCAGTATCGGAATTGATCCAATTCCCATCACGCAGCAATTCGGTGACTAATATGAAACGATTCGTGCTTGATTTTCATGCATTGACAAGTATTAGGTGGAATTCGAGTATCTGCGTGCAAGGCAAAATCATGCGAATTTATTTCATCGGCAGCATCCGTTCACTTGCTATGGTTGCAAGCTACCCATTTATCAATGGAGAAGTTATGACGAAGTAAGTCATGCCGCGACAAGTAAGATTTATGAGATTCAAGATTGATAACAGGCTTTTAAAGATACTTCTACTCAATAATCTTGTCAGTTATGCAACTTGACGATTATCATCGTACTCTTAAAATGGGTAATAAAGCACTTGAAATGCGGCGGGGACTCCTAGGGGAAAGTTATCTTGATACCACACAGTGGTTTATTTTGAAATGGCCTTGTGTAAATCCTCGTACTGCAGATCATGGAATGGTTTTGGTAGAAGTTTCTTAAATATATTCCTCGAGACCATTCTTTCTTTATGAAACTCTCGCGCATTCCTGAATAAATGCATTTCGTGAGCCAGGAAAAATGGAGTGAGTAATCGAAGGAAGAAAAAATGAATAGATAGCTAAAATATCGCGTTCACTGAATCTTGGAATATTTTTATTTTTGATGCTGGTTTTGTTAGAACTGTTGTTTCACCGGTTGAATTTACTGCTTTTTTACGTCAGAATCCCGCCGAAGCATTTAAGCAATTTTAGAGTACGCCTTTCAAATATAAATGCACGGGAATCATTGTGTGTTCTGGACATCAAACAAGCCAGATGGATGGTATGATCAACTCAAATTTTGTTTGTGGCAATGCCGCCGTTTGGCGGTATCAGTTTTTTCTCTTTCTGGGTGTCTGTGGATTCTAGCCCCAGGTTTTGCTGGCGGTTTCTTTTAATGCAGAGGTCATGAATGTCTTTTAGTATAGCCAATCTGTTATCACAACATCGCACGGATAAATTTGATTTGCACGAGCGGTATTTGAATGCTCAGATGGTCAGGGTTTTGAAAACAATTGGTTATGATCGGAATTATGAGCGGGCTATTGGCCAATATTTGTATGACGAAAATGGGCATGAATATCTTGATTTGCTGAGTGGCTTTGGTGTTTATGCATTTGGCCGCAATCATCCGACCATCGTCGATGCATTAAAGGAGACTTTGTCACTGGAACTGCCAAATTTGGTGCAACTGGATGTGTCTGTCTTGAGCGGTTTGTTGGCTAAAGAGATTCTGACAACAACACCGGATAATCTGGATAGGATTTTCTTTTGTAATTCCGGGACAGAAGCGGTGGAAGCATCAATAAAATTTGCGCGTTATGCTACCAAACGAACTCGAATTATCTGCTGTGATCATGCTTATCATGGTTTGACGATGGGAGATTTGTCGTTAAACGGCGAGCAAATTTTCCGCGATGGTTTCGTTCCATTGTTACTGGATTGCGGTTCTGTCCCTTTTAATGATCTCGTAGCGCTCGAAAATGCTTTAAACAATCGGGATGTAGCCGCTTTTATTGTTGAGCCGATCCAGGGTAAGGGTGTGAATATTCCGGATGATAACTACTTGCCGGAAGTCGAACGATTGTGTAAAAAATATGGCACATTATTTGTCGCGGATGAAATTCAAACAGGTATCGGCAGGACTGGAAAATTCTGGGCGGTTGAGCATTGGAATGTAAAACCGGACATGATTTGCATGGCCAAGGCACTATCCGGCGGCTTTGTTCCGGTTGGCGCTGTGGCCATGACGCGGCAGATTATGGAAAGCGTGTTTAACCGTATGGATCGCGCTGTCGTGCATGGTTCTACATTCTCTAAGAATAATTTGGCAATGGCTGCTGGTTTGGCTAGCTTGGAAGTGGTCAAAAGCGAGAATCTGGTCGAGAACAGTGCAAGAATTGGTGCGGATATCATTAGTCGGATAAATGCATTGACGGGGCAGTATGAATTTCTGAAAGAGGCGCGCGGTAAAGGTTCTATGATTGCGATTGAATTCAAATCACCCAACAGCCTGACACTCAAAGCCGCATGGATGATGCTGGAGGCCGCCAACAAAGGTTTGTTCTGCCAGATGATCACCATTCCGTTATTCAAAGAGCACAGGATTCTGACTCAGGTTGCCGGACATGGTATGAATGTAGTCAAGTTGTTACCGCCACTAATACTGACTCAGAAAGATTGTAATCACATCATTAGCGCTTTTACCAAGGCAATTGCGGATACTCATCAAGTACCAGGTTCTATTTGGGAACTAGGTAAGAATCTAGCCAGTCACGCACTAAAAGCGAAGACGGGTTAGCGCATTCTAAGATTTATTGAGGAATCTATGTCTTTTCTCGGTGTTTCGTATCAAGGCAATTGCTGATCAGTAATTAGGCGATTTTCGGAGCATCAAGTTGAGTTATAACGTCATTACAGATACAGTGTTGTTTTTATACTGAGATTCTTGCGTATGAATAATGAGCATTCCACGGATCTTCATTACCTTTGGTGGTTGGTATTAGTTTGCGTGACAGGTGGACTGATTTACTTGTTGAGTCCGATACTGACTCCATTTTTGCTAGCTGCAGTCATCGCTTATATCTGCAATCCTATGGTTACTTGTCTGGCTGACAAGAAGATCTCGCGCACCTTCGGCGCGGTACTGGTTATGTTTCTGTTGTCGGGATTATTCGCCGCTTTGATTTTGATCATGGTGCCTTTGTTTGAGAAAGAAGCAAGTCGTTTGCTGGATAAAATGCCGACTTATTTGGATATGCTCAAAAGTCACGTGATTCCTTGGCTAGAAGCAAGATTGAATATCAGTTTGCAGCCAGATATCAATATGTTGAAACAGGCTGTGTCAGAACATTGGAGGAGCGCGGGTGGTATCGCTGCAAAGATTCTGCCTTCTTTGACCAGTGGCGGCATGGCTGTTGTCGAGTTTCTGGTCAATTTGCTGTTGGTGCCTGTGGTACTGTTTTATATGCTGCGTGACTGGGATGTACTGGTCAAACATGTTGATGAAATGATTCCTCGTTACTGGCATCATCAGGTTTCTGTATTAACTCGTGAGACAGATCGAATTCTGGCAGAATTTCTACGTGGGCAGCTATCCGTTATAGTACTGATGAGTATTTGCTATATCACAGGCCTGTGGTTGGTAGGATTGGAGTTCGCATTGCCGATTGGACTATTGGCCGGTATTCTGGTTTTTGTCCCGTACCTTGGAATGATTGTGGGTTTGACACTGGCGACTTTTGCTGCATTGATGCAATTCCAGGGGTGGGGGGGGATTATTCCGGTGTGGGTTGTGTTTGGTGTGGGGCAATTACTCGAAGGGATGCTGATAACTCCATGGTTGGTGGGCGATCGCATCGGCTTGCATCCGGTAATGGTAATTTTCGCGTTACTTGCATTTGGTCAGTTATTTGGATTCTTTGGTATCCTACTGGCACTACCGGTTAGTGCGGTGATGCTCGTTTGGTTACGCCATATTCATCAGAGCTATTTGGGAAGCAATCTATATAATTCATAATCTTGGCGTTTACAAAGATGGATTATGATTTGAGCGATTACAATGAAACAGTTGCTATTAGATATCAAACCACCATCATTACCCACGCTGCAAAATTTTCTACCAGGGCGCAACTCTGAATTGTTGCAAATGTTGACTAAAATTCTGGCAGGACAGGAAAAAGAACGATTTGTTTATCTATGGGGTGGTGCAGGGTGTGGCAAAAGCCATTTATTACGAGCGGTGGTTGCAGGCTATACACAAAATAATGCAAAGGCGGGATATTTCCCGACCGCAGCGCAAACTGAATTTTCTATGCACCACGAGATTGACTGCGTTGCGGTCGATGATATAGATTGCTTGGATGCATCGGCTCAGGCCGGATTGTTTAAGCTTTATAATCATTTGCGAGATGAAAGTCATGCGTTTTTACTGGTGAGCGGACCTGCTGCGCCAGCGCACTTAGATATGCGGCAGGATCTGGTGACGCGTTTGGGATGGGGACTGGTATATCAGGTGCATGAATTGACCGAAGAAGAAAAAATGCAAGCGATGAAAAGCTATGCGGCAGATTGCGGTTTTGATTTGTCAAAGGATATTTGTCTTTACTTATTGCGGCATGGTCGGCGTGATTTGCCATCACTCATGATGACGCTTGATGCACTGGACCGTTATTCTTTGGTTAATCAACGTCAAATTACCATTCCTTTATTACGAGAATTATTACAGGTGGCTTCATGAATTTAGCATTATTTGATCTGGATAACACACTGATTGCGGGCGATAGTGATTTTCAATGGGCGCAATTTTTGATTGAAAAGAAAGCCTTGGACCGTGAGTTACACGAAGCTAGGAATATGGAATTTTATGAGCAATATAAAGCAGGAACCCTGGATATTCATGAATTTTTGGATTTTCAGCTAAAACCGCTGGCGCGTCACTCCCGCTCTCAATTGGAAACATGGCGTAGTGAGTTTGTATGTAAAAAAATTATGCCATTGATTGCACGCGGAACACATCAACTAATAGAAAGGCATCGATTGGATGGCGATTTGTGTATCATAATTACTGCAACGAACAGTTTTGTGACAGCGCCGATTGCGCAGGCGTTGGGTATTAACCATCTGATTGCTACGGAGCCGGAAGAAAAAGATGGCGAGTTTACCGGTCGGATATCTGGGGTACCTTCTTTCCGGGAAGGGAAAATTGAGCGGCTGGAGAATTGGCTGGACGAGCATAATCTAACCTGGCTATCCTTTTTGCGTAGCTGGTTTTATAGCGATTCGCTCAATGACTTGCCATTACTTAGTAAAGTGACGCATCCTGTCGCAGTCGACCCGGATGCTACGTTAAGAAGGCATGCAGAAGAAAATAACTGGCCAATTATCAGCTTGCGCTAACTTTGCACTCAATCTTCCTGTCTGAGTTGGGGGAACAGGATGACATCGCGAATACTGGGACTATCCGTTAATAACATGACTAAACGATCAATTCCGATGCCTTCACCGGCTGTAGGGGGTAAGCCATATTCCAGGGCACGGATATAATCCGCGTCGTAATGCATGGCTTCCGCATCACCAGCATCTTTGGCTTTGGCCTGCTCCTGGAAGCGAGCGGCCTGATCTTCTGGATCGTTGAGCTCAGAAAACCCATTGGCAATTTCGCGTCCCGCAATATAAAGTTCAAAGCGATCGGTAATTTCTGTATTGCTATCATTGCGTCGCGCCAATGGTGAAACCTCCGCCGGGTAATCAACAATAAAGGTGGGTTCAAACAGTAAATGCTCGGTGGTTTCGTCAAATAAAGAAAGCTGTAAACTGCCGATGCCGTCACGTGTATTATAGTGAATCCCCAATGTTTGCAATTTATTGACTAGAAAATCACGATCATTCAATTGCGCAGCGGAATACTCCGGATGGAATTTCTGAATGGCCTGGGTAATTGTCATACGCATAAATGGCTTCGACAAATCGATCTCACGCCCCTGATAAGAGATCTGAGTGGTTCTCAATACTTTTTCAGCTACATGAGCAAACATTTTCTCGGTGAAATCCATTAGATAAGTGTAATCCTGGTAGGCCTCATAGAATTCCACCATGGTAAATTCAGGATTGTGTCGAGTAGAAATACCCTCATTGCGGAAATTACGATTTATTTCAAAAACTTTTTCCATACCGCCAACTACCAATCGCTTCAGGTAAAGCTCCGGTGCGATGCGTAAATAGAGTGCCATGTCCAATGCATTATGATGGGTAGAAAATGGCCTTGCTGAAGCTCCGCCAGGAATCGGGTGCATCATGGGAGTTTCAACTTCGAGATAATCGTGTGCAACAAAGAACTCACGCATTGCCTGAATGACTTTCGAGCGTATAGTAAATACTTTACGAGTTTCCTCGTTAGTGATTAGATCAAGATAACGTTGACGATATTTCTGTTCCTGGTCGGTCAACCCATGAAATTTCTCCGGTAGAGGGTGTAGGGATTTTGTCAGTAGCTGTAAATTTGTAACCCGGATGGAGAGTTCGCCGGTTTTAGTTTTAAATAACATGCCTTGAGCACCGAAAATATCACCCAAGTCATGATGCTTGAAAGCAGCATGTACAACCTCTCCGGTGTGATCATCAGAAATGTACAGCTGAATGCGTCCACTCATATCCTGAAGCGTAGCAAAACTCGCTTTACCCATGACACGCTTTAATACCATGCGCCCGGCCACTTTCGCGGTGGTTGGACACTCTTCCAATTTTTCTTTAGTGAATTCACCAAAATGTTGATGTAATTTTGCAGCTAAATGTTCACGCCGGAATGTGTTAGGAAAAGCGTTACCGGTTAGTCGTAACTCAGTCAGTTTTGCGCGACGTTCGGCAATAATTTGATTTTCATCTTGAGACGAGTCAGATTGATTTTGGTGGGTCATATTAGATTTCTTTGTAATAAAATTGGATTTTTTTCGGGAAACTGACTGTTATAGAGTGCGACGTGTGTTTATCTTGTTGCTCTATAGCCTAAATCTTTAGGTTTTGTAACCGTAAATGATAGTAACTGATAAACAAAGTGCTTTCTAGTTTTTTTCTATCGGTATAAGAGTATTTTCATAAGCAATAAATAGCCGCTATTTTTTCCTTTCTACTGTTAATAATTATAGGTTTCTATGTTCACTGGAAAAATACAGAATATTTTACCCGCACGACCTATTCGTGTTTTATTAATTGACCCACATCCTATTGTTCTTTTGGGATTAAGCTCTTTATTGGATGGTAATAACGATTACGAAATTGTAGGTAAGTTGAATTCGGTAAGCCATATTATGGAGGTGCTGAAGCTGAAGCGGCCTGATATTGTGCTAATGGACCTCCATATGCCTGGAGTTGACGGTTTCAAGTTGATTAAGCAAGTTCAGGACATCAGTGAGAACTCTGCTAAAGTAGTGATACATGCGATTACTTTGAATGAAACTGAAACCTGCGATCTTATTAAGAATGGAGTGCAAGGTATTCTACTGAAAGAAATGCCTATTGCGCTCATTACGCAATGCTTGCAATCGGTGTATGCAGGTGGTGAGTGGATAGAACGGCGCTCTATGAGATTGGCATTTGAGCAGATTTTGCGACGTGAATCAGGACTTCAGATAATGGCTACTCACTTATCTACCCGGGAAATGAGTCTCGCTGCTTTAATCGCAAAGGGTTACAGTAGCAAGTTGGCAGCACGTGAATTACAGATTACCGAAGGTTCGGTAAGAGTTTATCTCAATCGTATTTACAGTAAATTAAAAGTTACTAATCGACTGCAATTAGCGATTCTTTTTAAAGAAAAAGGATTGGTTTAATTGGTTATTCTTGAGTAAGGTTTCAATCCGCTGATAATAACAATTAATACTTAATCTTCAAATGATTATTTGGATTAAGAAGTATTAAAAGTAGTCGTAGATTTGTGTGCTTTCTGGTCGAAGTAGTTAGTGAGAATCAATCCTTATTTAAAGGATATATCTTCAAGCCAGTGATTTTTCTTAAAATCCCTCCCGGTACTATTTCCCTAGGTATGTATGTAGTAGTTTGGATAGCGAATATGGCTATGTCGCACGGTTGATTTGCGAATCAATAATGTGTGTAAATGCATAGAAAAATTTTCCAGAAGTATCGAAGCTGGCAGGTCGAGAGAACTTGCAGGTGTGGAGTTTTAGTTGTGGTTCCAAATTAAGTAGCGACACCTTGTTGATGTTCTATGCTTGTTGATAAATAGATGTTCCATACTGAAGGATAGCGAACCGCTCGAATAATCTTATTCCAGCGGTTTTTTTGCATTCAAGCGGGATGAATTGTTTTTATCCCTGACAAGAAACAGGCAACTAGTTCAGTTGAATTCCATGCTTTTTACATCAACTCTATTAATCGTAATGGAGTGAGATGAATTAAATAGTTTTGAGCGTAGTAGACATATTTAATTCATCACAGAAAGCTGTGGCAGGGTTATATATCACAGAACTGTGCAACTCAACTGATTCAACCACTAAATGAAGCGATTAGTTATGGATAAGTTAAAGAAAAAAGATAATAAATCTATTGAGTTGGGGTTTTTCTAGATTGCAAAGTTAACATTTGCTAATACTAAAAATTGATTAATGTTAGCTATAAGATCTATCAAATAGTAACTACTCAAGTATGGACTTACTCGATACGATGCGCAGAAGTAAATTCTTTTACTTTAAAGGATATACCTCTACATACATGGTGTTAATTGCGATGGAAGTATTTAACGAACAACGCAGGAGTGAGCGTTTTGACTTGCGCTGCCTCGTTATCTTTGCGGAAGAACAAGGTTGGTCGAAAGACATCAGTGCAACAGGTATGTATTTCTCAATACAACAAAACTTGAGCGAGCAAGAAAGGATTTACCTGACGATAAACCTCAACAAGGAATCAGTAATTCGATGCGAGGGGAAGGTGGTAAGAATAGAGAAACAACCGAACGGTTATGGAGTTGCGATTCAATTTAATAATCTTCTTTTTGGGAAATAAATATTTTATACACCTCTATCGATCTAATTAGCACAACAATTTTTAAGATTATCAATCACGAAAAATAAAGGATGAATCATGACTCTACGTACTACTTTTGTTGATACGCAAATCGCCGATTATAAGTATATTGTCGAACGATATAATGCGAGTGCAATCAACTTGATAACTTTAGCTGATCCATTTACAGGTCACTTGTTTATTCAGAACTATCTCGCTACCCATAATCTGAATTCGAGCGATATCGATGTCGTTTCCGCGAGCAGTAGCCTAAGCGGCTTATTTACAGAGCGAGTGATTTTTGTCGATCCAAGTGTAGTCGATTATCAAACACTGATAACCGGTCTTGGCACTCATGCAACTATAGTTGTATTGGATGCCAATAAAGACGGCGTACAACAGATTCATGATTATTTAATGAGTAATGCGAGCTTGGGTTCTGCAGCAGGTACTCATCTTGATGGTATCAAGAATCTTGATGTGATTTCACATGGTGACGCAGGCACGCTGTATCTAGGTTCAACAATTCTTACGAAGAATAATATCAATCAATACGATGAATTATTATCTGATATTGGTGATCAATTGGCTGAGGATGCCAATATTCTGTTATATGGTTGCTATGTAGCAGCCGGTGATGTAGGACAACAGTTTATTGATCAATTGGCCGATGCTACGGGTGTTGATGTGGTTGCTTCGACTAATCTGACTGGTGCAGCGGCATTGGGAGGAGATTGGGTTCTGGAGGCAGTAAATACCGGCGGTATGGTACAAGCAAATCCTTTGCGAGCATCGAGTTATCAAGGAGTATTGGTTACTATTTCATCGGGAACATGGAATAATTCCCAGACAGTTCTTGAACAAGCGGCCGCAGTAGTTATTGATAATAATGTAACCGTTTCTAATTGGAGCGCTGGTACCAATACCTCATTACAGGTTTCTATAGCGTCTCCTCACGCGGGCGATCAATTGTCCATCAAATCGACGGCAGGTAATCAACAGATCTCTGTTTCCGGTTCCAATATCAATTATACAACCGGTGGTAATGTAATTTTAATTGGTACGATTAATAGCATCAACAATGGACTCAATGGAAATCCTTTAAAAATCGATTTAAATGCTTCAGTGACTGATTTTAGGATTGATCTTTTAGCGAAAGCTATTCAGTTTGCTAATACTTCAGATACTCCGCCATCAGGCTCCCGTCAGATAACCCTTGTACTTGATGACACCAATGGTGGTACTACCACAGCAAATACTACTGCGGCAATAACCATCACGGCAGTGAATGATGCGCCGACTGCAGTCAATTTTTCGAATACAACGACCAGTTTGAACGAAAATACAAGTACCGGTACCCGCATCAAGGTGGCTGACATCGGTATAGCCGACGATGGAATGGGAACTAATGGCATTTCTTTGAGTGGAGCGGATGCTGCTAGTTTTGAAGTGATTAGCTCTGTATTGTATTTAAAGGCGGGTACCATCCTGAATTATGAATCCAAAACAAGCTATGCTGTAACAGTAAACGTTAATGATGCGACAGTCGGTGGAAATCCTGATGCAAGTCGAAGTTTCACGCTGAATGTAATCAATCGAGATGAAATTGCGCCGACCATTACTTCAGGCACAACCGGCACAGCACTGACAGAAAATAGCGGAGCGGGTCAAGTGGTCTACACCGCGACCTCAACCGACGCAGATTATGTTAGCGGAGC
>JAMXAE010000021.1 GCA_024281695.1 Nitrosomonas sp.
TTTGGAAGCATTAACACCTCAAGTGGATACTAAATTTAATGAATCTTTAAAGATAGCTCTAAACTACAATCCAAAAAATTAAATTTTAACGCTCCATCGCTGATGAAGCGCTCAGAATTTATTTTGGTTAGTGTAAATATGTATATAGTTACCATAAATTATTGGCGAAATGACGGGATTTGCCAGACCTAATGGGATGAAGTTTCAGTAGCAGCATAGAAGCCGATGCTATACAAACATAACGAGAACCATCGCCATCACTCCAACAAATCTCGCCATAAAGCAGTAACCAACAGACATGAAATGACAGTGAGTCGTAGTAACAGGAGGCACGGCTTAATTTATCGAAACAGCAATCGCGCGGCGCAGCTTTCACTAATACGTGAGCTTGCGGTAGATTACAGGTATACTCTAGTTCCGTATTGTTCAAATATTCCTTCTCACTTCATCTCAAGCAACATTGAATTTTTTCTCATGTATCAGCTCAAAAAGCGCTTCATAGGGAATAGGTCGACTATAAAAATAGCCTTGCTGATAAAAACATTCTTGCTGAAGCAATAATCTGGCTTGTTGCTCTGTTTCTACTCCTTCCGCAATAATAGTCAGTCCCAGATTCTTACCCAGACCAATAATCGCCTGCACAATCTTCAGATCATTAAGATTCTGATCCAATGTGCGCACAAAAGATTTGTCAATTTTTAAGATATCGATAGGTAACTCCCGGAGTAACGTCAGCGAGGAATATCCGGTACCAAAATCATCAAGAGCAATTAAAATACCCAATCTCTTAATTTCTTGTAACATCTTATTGGCACGTTCCATGTTATTAACAATGGCGTTTTCAGTGATCTCCAGTATTAAGGATTCTGCCGGTAAGCCTGTATTATGGAGTGTTTGAGAAATTGTTTGTGGAAAATGCCTATTCAATAGCTGACGTGGATTTACATTCACTGAGACATTGACCGGATAGCCCAGTTGCAAGAGCTTACAGGCAGCAACACATGAAGTTTTTAATACCAATTCGCCTAACTGTTCAATCTGCCCGATATCTTCGGCTAGAGGAATAAACTCACTGGGTGACAAATACCCCCGTTTGGGATGTGGCCAGCGTACCAG
Organism: Nitrosomonas sp.; assembly: GCA_024281695.1. Taxonomy (GTDB): domain Bacteria; phylum Pseudomonadota; class Gammaproteobacteria; order Burkholderiales; family Nitrosomonadaceae; genus Nitrosomonas. The sequence goes on from JAMXAE010000021.1 coordinate 1,117, forward strand.
TGCTTCCATACGTGCAATATGGTGTAACTCAGCATTCACGATCGGCTGGAACAATACCTGCAACTCGCCATTCTGTATGGCTGCACGTAACTCTTTCTCTAATTCAAGCTGATCACGCGTCCAAACCACTGAAGATTCAGGAGAATAAAAACCAAATTGGTTTCCACCATCCTGCTTAACACGGTACATTGCGGTACCCGCTCTTTCCAGTACTGTTTCGCTGGTTAGTCCATCTTCCGGATAAAAACTGATACCAATACTGACAGAGACAAACACCTCCAAACCATCGATTTCAAACCGCTGCCCCACCACATCCAGAATCTTCTGTGCCATTTCAGATACAGAAGACTCTTTATGAAGACGATCAGAAAGCAAAACAAATTCATCGCCCCCCCAACGTGCCACGACATCGTCTTGATGCAAGACATCAAACAACCGTACAGAAACCATTCTGAGTAATTTGTCGCCGGCATGATGTCCCATTGCATCATTAATTTTCTTAAAATTATCCAACGTGACAAATAATACCGTAATGATCTTGTCCGAATTTTGGATTGCCTGAATCATGCGATCAAATTGAGCCTCCAGTTTCGAGCGATTCGGTAATTTTGTTAACGCATCATAGTTTTCCTGGTGTGCTACCTGCTGCACCAACTCGACGGTATCAGTAATATCCGCCATAGCGATCACTGAACCGATGAATACTTTCCGGTCATCATAGAGATGATTGCGAGTCATACGAACTGTTCGTTCTGTACCATCGGCTGCTTTTAATGTGCACTCAATGATGCCTGGCTTATCCAAACCAGGACTTAAAATATCTTTTACAGATTGAGCAGCCAATGAATTGTTTCGATTCGTATCAAGATGCAAAATTTCTGGCAGAAATTTTCCTTTGATTTGGTTAAGTTGCGCTTGCAGAATTTTTTCAGCGCCTTTGTTGATATAAATAACACGATCAGAAGCATCCGTCGTAATAACGCCATCACCAATCGATTCCAGTGCAGTACTTGAGTGAATCTTGGTCATCCAAAATGCATGTAAAAATTTATTGATGCGCTGCCAGTTCCATAGCGGATAAAGCGATAATGTCCCCAATAAAACAGCACCGGGAGGAATCCAGACATGACCTAATTCAAGTATCAAGCCCGTAAAAAACAAAGCGAAAACGAGCAAGATAAGTAATAAGGGAATCGTTAGATTTATCGCTAAGAAACTAATACCCAGCAAAATAATAGCCACCCACGAAGCTGAAATGATCGCCATTAACATCTTGGGAATCGGATAAATAGTACGATTATTCGTTAACATTGAAAAAACATTCGCATGCCATTCAACCCCAGTCATAGGCTGGCGATTGATCGGGGATGCCGGGGTTGCAAAACGCGTCCCTATACCGGCTGCTGTCACACCCACAATGACCGTTTTATTTCTCAGACTAGCCAACGCTTCATCATCGAATAAAACCCGCGCATAGGGTATTTTTGAAAAATTGCTGGACTGACCAGTATACGGAATAAGTGCTTCCTGCGATCGAACCCAGTGGTTCCATTGTTCTGATATTTCTTTGTCAGTACTTAGAGATTGGGGTGCTTTTTTTGCAGTTGCAGGATCTGCGAGTGCCAGTCCTAATGTAGGCCATGTAGGTGCATTGATACCTGCATATAAGAAAACGCGGCGCGCAACACCATCGCTATCCAATTCAATATCAGCATGACCTAGCACAGCATGTTTTGTAAAAAGTGCAAGCGGTTGCACAACCGTCAATAATCCTGAGTATTCTTCAGATATCGGCACCACAGGCAAAATGACATTGCCATGTGCCGCAATGGCTTGCGCTAGTAGGTTGTCAGCATAGGGATCATTGTCCTGAGGTTCTGAAAAGAGCAGATCCAGAGCTATCGTTCCGGTATTAATAGTTTTCAGTCGAGTGATTAATTCTGCGTGCACCCCCCTAGACCAAGGCCAGCGACCCAAAATCTTAAGGCTTTCTTCATCAATAGCAATAATGGTGATATTGCGATCTTGCGGGTATTGCCGTAGCGTCGATAACTTGTCGTAAATGAGAAAATCAAAACGCTCCAGGATTTCTGTATAAGCGACGAGCACGATCCCAATTAAAAGTATTACACTACGTAAAACAAATGTAGTCCATTGCCTCCCTAAGTTACTCAAATGAATCATAAAAGTACAAGCAATGGCAATAGCATCAGTAGCATAAACCAATAAGATATACCGCGTGGAACTTCAATCGTCTGCGGAGTCCCCCACGGTCCCTGGAAGCCATCTGATTCAATAATTTTAATGCGTAAGTAATAAGTTCCGCTATCTGGTTTTGCGATAGTTACTTGAGAAGCTGTTGTCGGTTCATCATGGATGATTTCAGTGAACGCTTGATTACGAGCGAGTTGGAAGTGGAAACTTTGTCCTTCAGCCGCTGCACGCCATGCAAATGTCATTTCCTTTTCATCCAGCTTTGGCTCTTCCAGTGAAGGATTGGGATAGGGAACTCTGAAGGACATGGTGTCACTGAATGGCCCTGCGCCCTCGCTGGCTGAGACAGAAAAAATACGCCAAAAATAATGACCTGGCGCAAGTGACTCCGTTAGTATCACACTGTTACCTTTTACTTCTGGATCAAAGTAAATCAGACTAGAGAAATCAGAATCCCGACTAATCATAACGACATAATGTGACGCTTCGGATTGAATTGCCCATTTAAACTCCTGCTTTTCTGGAGTAGTTACGCCACCGGGCAATGGCGCAGTGACAAAAGGGGCTTCCGGGTGCGCATTGAGCGAAAAAGGGATGATCGCATCCTTACCTTCAATCGATGACTCGTCAATACCGCGAATTCTGATCCAATAGTCACCATCCGGAATGTCTCCATCACGAAATGGTAAATTCGTGGTGGTAAATTCAGACCATAATTTCCCGAAATCCTTATCGATTGCTATTTGTGCACGGTATGCATGAGCACCCGATAATGGATTGAGCTTAATCACTAGCGGCAGACTTTGATAATACCTGGCCGTTGCAGACAGATCAGGCGAAGGGAGCAATTTTATTGGAAGCGCTGGCGACATACCTTTAGAAGTGATAGTACCAAACCCGGCCGGCACTCTGATACTTCTTTTCCCGCCACTGACTTCTACAACACCCGTCAGCACTTCGCTACTGGTAACTGATTGCGCCTCAGTCGTACCTACACGAAAATCAGTACCGCGCACTGAGCTAATCGCGGAAGGAGTTTTAATTCTGAAACGTGTGCCTTTTTCTGATTTTTCTGGTACCGAGCTTTCTGTTCGACCTTGTTGCAAATCGATCAGGGTATCTATCAGACCATAATCACCCAATATCTGCATATTTTCTAAACGCAGAGAAGTGTTGTCCTGCACCCGTAAACGTGATTTGTCAGCAAACTCTATTGTCACAAAAGCATCGTTTTCACTACTTATTACATCACCTACAAACAACTGCATACCCAGTTCAATCGGTATATTTCCATGACCCTTACGCTGTAAAGTAACGATTCCATGAACACTGATTACTTGCGCCGATGCATCATCCAGGAATTTTGTCCAAGCAATAGGAATGCGTAGTTTTGTTCCTGGAGAGACCACGTAGGGGTTCTGTATTTTATTTAATTGCTGCAACCTCTGCACATACTCCATGCTTTTAAGATGGCGTTCGGTCAGATTCCATAAGTTATCACCTGGGCGTACTGTGTAAGTCCATTCTTCGGCAGCAGCAGAGACTGATAGAATTATTAAAATCACGAATGATAATCCGCGTAATTTACCTAAGTGTCGTTTGAGAGTTCTTAATTGCATACCCTTTCCTCTTTTCTCAAATACTGTCGAAATATTGATAGATAAAATACGATACCAACCTAAGATGAAATATACCTAACTCTAAGAAAATAAAATACAAGATTAATGGAAATCTATCGATAGCACTACATATGATCAACTGTTTCTGATAACGCTAGACATGATTTATAAAAGGTATTTTAATAAACTCTGAGTCGGTCTCAAACACTGGTGAGAGTGTGGCTCATCCTATTTAATGGATCACTCACATGAAGTACTCAAAGCTTAGAATTAGTTCCTTCTAACCAATTTTTATCATTTCAAATAAACAGATGAGCATAAATAGCTAGGTTATTGAAGAAACCACATCTGTGCAATTTAACTACCTATTATTGATAAAAAATAATGGCATTCACAAGATTGTCATAAATATGTCATGCTTTGTTTATATGATCTCAGCATCTTTTAATTACATTCAATGTAAATGGGGTAGCTGATGGCTGTAACAATATTAGTTGTTGAAGATGAATCTGCAATCCAGGAATTGATCTCCCTCAATTTAAAAAGAGCCGGTCATATGGTTTTATGTGCTGATAATGCCGAGCAAGCGAAACAATTGATCAACAATGTTCTGCCCGATCTCGTGTTATTGGATTGGATGCTGCCTGATATGACGGGCTTAGAACTTGCACGACGATTACGACGAGAAACACGCACCAAAGCAATTCCAATTATTATGTTGACTGCTCGGGTTCAAGAAAACGACAAAATTTCTGGATTAGAAGCTGGAGCAGACGATTATATCACTAAGCCCTTCTCACCCCGAGAGCTCATTGCCCGAATCAAGGCAGTTCTGCGTCGACGGTTACCCGAAATGTCCGATGAAGTAATTGAACTGGGTGGATTGAAACTGGATCCGACCACCCACCGAGTACATGTGTATACACTTGATGAACCATTAAAAACAATAGAAATTACTCTGGGTCCGACCGAGTTTCGTCTTTTACAGTTTCTGATGGCATACAAAGAACGTGTGCATACCCGCGCACAATTACTTGATCGAGTTTGGGGCGACCATGTCTTTATTGAGGATCGTACCGTCGATGTCCATATTCGCAGGTTACGCAAAATTCTTGAAGCAGTGGGTAAAGAAAACCTGGTACAAACCGTGCGAGGAACGGGCTATCGATTTTCGGTTGAATTTGATGAGGAGAGTGTTGAATAATAGCATTTAACCAAGATAAAATTCATCAGCCCTGTTCTTCTTTCCAATCATGGCGAAGTGCTCAAGTTTTACTGACCAATCGGTATCAGAAACTTTGGTTAATCGCCTGCCTCTACTAATAGATAACTAATCTTTTCACTTCTATTGCATTACAGTAATTCCACCATTAGTCGTTTATTACTTCCATTCATTCAATCGTCAAATTACAATGATGCGAAGATGAATTCATATCAAATATTTGATACTGAAATTTCTGAACCATATAGAATTCAATCGGTTTCAAGTATTGATCTCTCAAATTAGCTATCGATTATTAGGATTCATGTAATGACGACACCTTATGTCTCAAGCAGTGTTACTTCGATTAATCCGGCCAATATCAATACAATTAATTCATTATTGGGCGACTTGCGCTGGACCAGCTCAACCATCTCCTACAGCTTTCCCACTAGTAAAGATATTACTTTCTGGTCTACCGATTATCCATCGGGCTATGGTTCTCCATTTGGCGATGGCGAACCCTGGAATATTGCGGCCACAGCACTAACCAGTAGAGACCAAATCAATTTTGAGCAAGCACTGCAACAATGGGCGAACGTTGCCAATTTAAACTTTACAAAAGTAACTGAAACCACCAATGAAGTGGGTGACATACGCGCTGCTTATAGTAAAGATCCGGATGAATTTACTCTGGCTTGGTCTTATTTACCCGGTTATAGTGTCAGAGCCGGCGATGTTTGGATTAACACTTTAGGCCTTCTTAACTTCCAAGATTGGGACCCAGGTACGCTTTCTTTCGAGACCATCTTACATGAGCTCGGTCATGCGCTAGGTCTCAAGCACCCATTTTTTGATCCTGATAATTCCACAGCAGCCACGCTCCCGACCAATCTAGATAGCATCATGCATACCGTCATGAGCTATACCTATTCAAATTTGGCAGGTGATGAAGGCAATGAATTTTCCTTTCATCCCACCACGCCCATGGTGCTGGATATCGCCGCTATACAATATTTATACGGTGCCAATCATAATTATCACGCAGGAAATGACACCTATACATTCGACGACTCAACACTCCATCACGAAACCATTTGGGATGGAGGCGGCTTCGACACCATCCATTATGCAGGTGCAATTTCCACGCTCATTGATTTAAATCCAATGAGCGCATCATTTATTGGTCAATCGGTATATGCACAATCCAATGGTGTCAACTTGGGTCAACCCATCCCCAATGTGTGGATTGCCGGTGGCGTTGTCATTGAAAATGGCATTGCCGGTCTAGGCAATGACTTGCTGATCGGGAACGACAGCAGCAATGGGCTAGATGGCGGTTCGGGAATTGACACCGTTCTGGTGGAATCAACGCGTAACAATTTCTTTCTGAGCAAGGTATCCGGTGGCTACACCGTCATTGCAAATGCCAACCCAAGCAATCAGGACACACTGACAAATATTGAGCGCGTAAAATTTAACGATATTGGGATAGCGCTGGATATAGATGGTCATGCTGGCCAAGTTGCCAAATTACTGGGTGCTGTATTCGGTGCTTCATCCATCACCAATAAGGATTATGTCGGTGTGGGTCTGACCGAAGCAGATAACGGTTTGAGTTACGAACAATTGGGGGAATTCGCAATCAAGGCGGCAGGGGGGAAAAGCCATGATGAAATAGTCACCCTATTATGGAGCAACTTGTTCGGAGCCCCACCTTCAGAAACTGAAAAATCTCCCTATGTCAAACTACTCAATACTCATGAAATGTCAGTCGGTGCGTTGGCTATATTGGCGGCAGATAGTGGTTTAAATACTGAAAACATCAATTTAACCGGACTCATACAAAACGGCATTGCATTTGTTTGATGCATCGTTGAATTACTTCTTCTCAAACATTCAGTAGCAAAAAGGCTTGCCAAAAGTAAATCGGTTTCTTTCTGATCGTTTACCAGTTTCCCGTTATTTGCTTTCAAGCAAATAGAGTTCTTTACTATCTTCTATAAAAAAGACAGAATCTACTTCCGTCTTTTATATTTATTGCTAGGAGATATAGGATGTTCAAGTGTTCTCTTCCTGTGCAAGGAATTTGGTATCTAAAGTATTTTTTATCAATTACTTTAGTCTTATTTTTATTCATCCACGGAAATATCGCACCCGTAGTAGCGGCTGGGTCACATGCTCATCAAAAGGGAAAATTTGGCGCTCTACACAACTGGCCCATTATACCCATCGCCATGATGTTAATACCGGATGGACGGGTACTTGCTTATGGAACAGATACAACAGGTGCACAGGTTGGCAATCTGCTGTATGTCATCTGGGATCCTTCGCTTGGCACTGGTTCCAATGCATTTGAAACGTTACCCAACATTACCAGCACTGACATTTATTGTGCCGGCCAAGCACTTATCCCTGATACGGGTCGTGGTCTGTTCCTCGGCGGGGAATCCAAATTGAATACGATCAAAAACTATGCGCACAATAACGTCAATATCTTCGATCCGGCTACAGACACACTGACGCATCAATCCGATAGCATGGCTTTTAAGCGCTGGTACTCAACGGCAGTAACACTACCCAATGGCGAACATGTCGTGCTAGGAGGCCGCGATAGCAGAAAATTTTCAGGAACAAAAATGATACCATCGACTGAAGCCACGTATTCACCCACACCGGAGGTACGTGCAACAGATGGACATTGGCGTTCACTCAGCTCGGCAATCAGTGATGATGCCTATGGAGAACTCGGTGGCGGCGGATTTGCTTGGTTTTACCCAAGAGCCTGGGTAAATCCACAGGGCAACTTATTTATTCTCGGTCATGATGGAGCAATGTATAAGCTTCGCACGTCTGGTACCGGCACCCTATCAAAGTATGCTTCGACAATAGCACCGAGTCTTACTAGTCTACCAAGTATTATGTTTGCTCCCGGTCGCATACTATCCGTTCGCAACAATCGTACGGCACTCGTCGTCAATATCACTGGCAGCGGTGAACCCGTGGTATCTGCAGGTGGCGCTCTGGCAAAAGATCGCCAATACAGCAATGCGACCGTGCTCGCCAATGGAATGGTCTGGGTCAATGGTGGATCATCGACTGGCAACGATTTGGTAGGTGCAGCACTAGATTCTGAGCTTTGGAACCCCAATACGGGAATATGGAAGACGACAGCCAGTGCAGCCACGCCACGCTTGTATCACTCGACCGCACTGCTTCTTCCCGATGGAAGCGTAATCACTGGAGGGGGAGGTACGCCCGGCCCTTTAATCCAACTTAACGGTGAAATTTACTATCCGCCTTATCTATTTAAGGCAGATGGTAGTGGCGATTTCGCCTCCCGTCCAGTGATCGTTGACGCTCCAACGACAATTATTAACTGGAATCAGCAGTTCTCAATCGAGGCAACCAGAAATATTTTTAGAGTGCCGCTTGTGCGTATCGGCGCAACCACGCATGCATTTAATAATGAAACACGTTTTTTTACCCTACCGACCCCGCAAAAAGGTGACAAATTGGTGACAGTACGCTCTCCAGCCTCAGCCAATGTTGCCCCCCCTGGTTTTTATATGCTTTTCGTTTGGGATATTGATGGGACACCATCAGTGGCCAGGATCGTGCAAATTGGCTGAGCTATTACTCTGAATTGGAGCAATAGCTACTATTCGAGACATTCTAATAAATTTGCTTCACGCGCCCTGCACCTATCCCCGTGGCAAAACCACGGGGAATCGCAAGTTGATAATAAACGGAATAAGCCATTCATTCAGCAGCTGCTAACTCTGCATGGATTCTTTGCAGTTTAGGATCATCCGGCAACACTGTCTCGGCTCTTTGCAAATAGAGTTTGATCATGTTTCGTTTACCTTCCATCTTCGCTTTCTCAATAAACTGAACATACCGATCCACTATCCTCTGTAACCCAGCGTGCGCTTCGTTATTATCTGGGTCCATGGCCAGCACCTGCTGGTAGTACTTGTAGGCATTATCTTTCAACGGCGTGGTGAAACGCCCTGCCTTCATGGCTTTCTCAGCTGCCACTAGGTACTTTTTAACTGATTTCGTATCGATAGATTTTTCTGGCAAGTGCGGTTGTTCAGCTTGAAACAGGGATTGATCAGTAATTATCAATTGTGAATCTCTACCTGACTCCGCTTTGGCTGTTACATTATCATTAGGTTCGGACTGAATGACCGTTAGGCTCGCTAAAACAGATGCACTTTCTCCTGATCCCTTTCCAGTCTTATTCAGTTTCTCATGAGCGATCTCAGATAGAATATCTGAACCAGTTTTTTGATCTGATTGAGTAATGGATTGATCTGTTTTTGTCTCTGATGCGCCATTAGTTTTCGTGGAGTTGCGTTGGAATAAAGGTTGCGTAGCTACTTTGTCATTCATTAGTTCTGCAGGTTTTTCATCAAACCATAACCCAAACGTCACCAACGCAACAATCCCAGCCATGCCCCCGATCCAGAGAACTTTCTTAGCCATTGGAGTACTAGTACCAGCTGCAGTAGTCACTTGCTCGGAAGTTGAGGATTCCGCTTTGTCGTCGATAGACTCTGATTTTAAGAGTGTTAGAATCTGGTTTACCGATTGTGGTCGATCCTTATAGTCAGGTTGTAGCATCCAACGGACCGCTTGCAACCATTCCGGACTATAGGGCGTATCCGAAAATCCAGCAGGCACAACCATCGGATCGGGCTCACCCTGATTTAAAGCCAATACACGGCTCTGCGCGGCAATAGGCTGGCGTTGCGTCATGCAAGCATATAGGGTTGCACCCAGCGCATAAAAATCAGTTGCCGGTCCAGGTTTATTGGCGGACTCATATTGCTCCACCGGTGCATACTCGGTGGCTAATTCATCAGTAAACTGAGGAGTACGCGCAGCAATCGCCAATCGTGCAGCGGCGAAATTAATCAGCACCGGCTCGCCATCCTTACCCAACAGAATTGATGCAGGCTGAATGCCGCCATGCACAAAGTTATCTTCGTGTATTTTCTGCAAAGCATTTAAAATTGATATCAGAATGAATTTTAATTCTGCTTCAGCAAATGAAGTTTGAGACTGTATCAACTTGAAAAGCGATGTACCTTCCTGGATACTCATAATCAGGTAAGCAGTCCCATTGAATGACAAAACATTCTCAGCTGCAGCAATATTGGAATGTTCGATCTGCGCGAGCATCTCAGCTTGATGCAAGAATACCCTTAATCCATAGTCGAAATTTTCCTTATCACTTGCGGATTTGGGTTCAACGCTAAGACCATTACTGGTACGCAGGGCAAAATCATGAGGAAAATACTCTTGTATTTTTATCCGCTCCTTAAGATGATGATTCCAAGCACGGTAGGTAATATCAAACGGACTGATTTTTGAGACGCCTTTAATTTCGTAGACGCCGATTTGAGTCCCTTCAGGCAGAATTTGATCGTGTAAGTGTGTCATGATAGGTATTATCCCTGTTGCCAATCTCGATTGGAGCCTAGATTTGAGAAGATAGCTACTATTGTGCTGATGCTAATCTAATAATGGAATTCCCGTTCCTACTAAATGACTAGATAATGTCTTCTGTCTGCCGCAAAACCACTGATTGAGGGATGAATTACTCCATAGTTTAATGCAACATGGTTAAATTGATTCTTCATTCTCATGAGGAACGACATCACCCCGCGCTTTAGTTCTATCATCTATGAATATTCGTTGAGTATAGCCTATTTGTTACAGAATATCCTTTGCAGGCAAGCAAGATGAATAATCGATATGATAAGAACATGATAAGAAATTGCTAACGTATTATTGACTCGACAATACGCCTAAATATTGGCGACAATAACAGCAAAAGGCCGAAACCAACCGGAAAAGCAATACTCCATGAGTAGAGCCATTCTTTGACAAAATCACTAGAAAAACCAAGATTCACTGCGGTAACAGTCGCAGACACACAGCCGGTCATGGTAGCTGACATCATTAAACAATAAACACCATGCGATAACATTTTTTGTTTCATGCAAACCCCTCTATTTCCCAAACGCTATACCCTAGACTTTCAATTTTGCATATTATCGATAAGTAAGAATCAATATATCTCAAATTACTTAATTGGGTCTTGAATTTGCAAATGACAGTTATAAATTTTTCCCATATAACTTTGCAAGACGTCCACAGCTTGAAAGCGCATCACTTCGCGTGTTACGCTAATTCCTCTTTGCACCAGCTCCTGTTGCCAATTCGGTGAACGGGGGCCTTCATTAAAGCCGATAGCTTGCGCATCCTCAGAATATGCACCGCAAACCAGCGATGTGACACCAGCCCACATCAATACTCCCAAGCATTGACAACAAGGTTCCACACTAGTCACCAACTCAAACGAACCATGACTGGCCAGCTCATAATCTCCCAGCGCTTGCTCGGCTAAAGCCAATGCCATTACTTCTGCATGCAGCAATGAAGATTTTCCGGGAACAACCCAATTGACCCCGGGCGCAATCAGTTCCCCGGTGCGTCGATTAAAAACAGCGGCGCCGAAAGGTCCTCCCCCATATTTCAGATTGATACGAGCCAAATCAATCACAATCGCCATTCTCTGATTAATTTCAGGAAAGGTTTGCGGAACTCCAGCGCCCCACGTATTCAACCATTCCGGGATAGGTAATGCGATATCTGTCCAGTGTTTCATATCATATTCACTCAATAAATATATTGATCAATCTCTGAAAACGCACCATCTAATACGAATTCAATATTGCGCCCATCTTAAAACTACTCAGGCATCTTTTCTTGCTAATATTATAGGTTTTGGTCAAAACTAAGCACTCAATAAAGTAGTGCCCCATAACGCAGAAGCAAGCGGTTTCTCACAAGACGTTCGCCCAAGTACCCAACGGAAAAAATCACCATCCAATAATGCAATAGAAGATCTCGATGCTGTGTAGGAAAATTCTTATTTAAGTGGTAAAATTCATCCGTGTTTAGAATAATAGACAAGTGCAACACCATGAGAAATAGATATATATATAGTTTTTTAACTTTATTGCTGTGTGGCTGTGTTGTAACTCATGGACACAAGGATCCTTCACCTTCCACACTACCTGCTGATAAAATAGCACTTAACCAGATTATTGACTCCATACCCCAGAACAGCGCTTCGGAAATACCATCTAAACCCAAGCAAACCAGAGTTTTAGCGCCACCAATTAATCAGGAAAAAATAGAAAACCCGGCACCGAAGCCTTTATGGCCATCTGAAACAGGCACTGCAACCTATTATGCTCCCGACATGGAAGGACGCATCACCGCAAGCGGCGAATCTTATGACTCTGAACAATTGACCGCAGCGCATCGAACTATACCTATCGGCAGCAGCGTGCGAGTAACTAATCTTAAAACCAACCAGCAAGTCATAGTACGGATCAATGATCGTTGGGGTGGCGGTGGAGATCGAATTATCAATTTATCAAAGCAGGCTAGCATACAGCTTGGTTTTGGTTCTTCTGGCACCCTACCGGTACAGCTTAATGTGGAGTCGCTTCCATCCGGTAGTCATAGTGCACAACCGAGTGTCAGAATCCAGCCACTACCGGCCCGCTTAGAAGAGAAAAGTGCAAAAAATCACTCGAGGTTAAACATTTGCCAAAATGAAGCAGATATTCTGGGACTAACAGAGAATTTTTATCACAATCATGTGACGGCTTGTTTATCTCGTCGGGAATAAACCATTAAGAAAACTCAGTTTCGCAACGATTGAGGTCAGCATAGATCCTTCGATCACTGAGAAAAATGCCTAACAGGCAAGAAAGCGCAGTTTATGCCTAATGAATGAGCATTTTGAACCTGTTTCTAACACCGCGCAGTAGCAACTGCAGATAGTTTCTCAACGGTCTGCGAGAAATAGCTTAATTCAGCAACAGATACATCGCATTTATTAATCAACGGATATCGAAAAAAGGAAATCATGGATACTGCACATAAATGGCGCTTTTTCCGTTCTGGCGGGTTTGATCAAGTTCGTCTAGAAACGGGCGCTGATTTAAAATCTCTCAGTGAACTGGATCCGAAACTCTGGGCAGCCCTGAGCTGCCCAACCAGCAATCTTGAGTTCGACAGTAGAACACTCGAATTCATCGATACCGATACCGATGGCCATATCCGCGTACCCGAAATTATTGCCGCTGTTAACTGGGCTACATCGCTCCTTAAAAACCCTGAGAATCTCACCCACGGAACGGATACTCTTCCATTGGATGCTATCGATGACAGCACTCCAGAAGGAGCTGCATTACTGGCTTCAGCAAAACAAATTTTGCTGAACATTGGCAAACAAGATGTACTTGTGATTTCCATTGAAGATACTGCCGATTTGAATAAAATTTTTGCCGGTACACGATTCAATGGTGACGGCATCATCCCATCAAGCACAGCCACTGACAACGATACCCAAACCGTCATCGAAGACATCATAACTTGCGTCGGTGCAGAAGAAGATCGTTCGGGATTACCCGGTGTATCGGAAGAAAAGATTCAACAATTCTTCACTGAAGCCAATGCTTATTCGGAGTGGTGGCAAGAAGCCGAGCGCGATGCAGCCAATATTCTACTACTGGGCGAAGCAACGGCAGCTGCAAAGACAGCGTTTGACAACGTCAGAGCCAAAATCGACGATTACTTCACGCGCTGTCGGCTTGCCGAATTTGATCAACGCGCCAGTGAGCCGCTCAACCCCGCACTCACAGAATACGAAGCGTTAGCCAGTAAAAATTTATCTCCTGAATCCGAACAAATTGCCTCTCTACCATTGGCAAAAATTGAAGCGAATAAACCGCTACCACTAGAAGCAGGCATCAATCCCGCATGGATTTATGCCATCACTGAATTGAGAAATAAAATTGCCAATCCTTTACTGGGCAATAAAGACCAATTGAGTAGCGAAGAGTGGCAACAATTATGCAGTAAATTTTCAGCGCACCAAGCATGGCTAGATGTTAAACGCGGAACAATCGTTGAGACCCTTGGGATCAAACGCATTCGCGACATTCTGGCAGGTGGCTACCAAGAGCAAATCATGTCACTGATCCACGAAGATAAGTCGCTTGCCGATGCATCGGATGCCATCAACTCCGTCGAGAAACTGATTCGCTACCACCGCGACCTGTTCCAGCTATTGAATAACTTTGTATCATTCCGCGATTTCTATACAGCTCAGAATAAAGCCATTTTTCAGGCAGGATCACTCTATTTAGATGGCCGCAGCTGCGATTTCTGTCTGCGTGTGCCAGACATCAATAAGCACAGCACTATGGCCAACTTAAGTGGCACTTATCTCGCCTATTGTGAATGTCAACGCCGAAGTGGCAACGAGAAAATGAATATCGCAGCGGCTTTCACAAATGGTGACGGCGACAATTTGATGATTGGCCGTAATGGCATTTTCTACGACCGCAATGGACAGGATTGGAATGCGACTATCGTCAAAATTATCGAACATCCTATCAGCGTGCGCCAAGCCTTCTGGTATCCGTACAAACGGATCGGCAAAATGATTGGTGAGCAAATCGAGAAAATGGCCAGTGCGCGTGAAAAAGCCGTACAAGATCAAGCCGCATCGGGTATCTCGGATACTGCACAAAAAACGGAAGCAGGCAAAGCGCCGTCGGCTCCTTTCGATGTCGGCAAGTTTGCAGGGATTTTTGCCGCTATTGGTTTGGCCATCGGCGCCATTGGCACCGCGATTGCTTCCGTCGTGACTGGCTTTATCAGCTTAGTTTGGTGGCAAATGCCATTGGCTATCGCTGGATTGGTTCTACTGATTTCCGGCCCATCCGTTCTGCTGGCTTTTCTCAAGCTACGCAAACGTAATTTGGCGCCATTACTCGATGGCAATGGCTGGGCCGTTAATACTCGGGCGATTATTAATATTCCGTTTGGTGCGTCACTGACAAAAATGGCTAGCTTGCCACCCGGTGCACAACGCTCACTGACGGATCCTTACGCAGAAAAGAAAAGTCCGTGGAAATCTTATTTATTCATTTTGTTACTACTAAGCAGTATCGCTTATCTGTGGCATAGCGGCTACCTTCACCAAGGTATTATTGAAGCATTACGAAATCAATTTTCAACCAACAGAAGCGAAACAGCCACCGAGAGCGAGGTTAAACCTGGAACAAAAGCTCCAGTAATCGCCCCCCAATCGGATGCTGTCGCTAATGACCCAAAAACAGCAATAAAAGGCGAGTCGCAACCTACTACAAAATCTTCCGATATAGTACCCAATACACCGCCCCCCGTATCAGCGCCAACTGTTCCGGCAGCTAAACCGGTTAATCGCTGAGCTTATTTATGCTATTGAGATTTGTTTAATTCACAGGAAGCCGTTTGGTGCAATTCTAGAAATTCTTATTTCATAGGGATTGCGCCAATCTCTTTATACATTTAGCGTTAGAATCGAGATAACGTTGTTTTATGTGGTGAATTACCTAAGCTTATTCGTAACCTCACTAATCGTATTGATGCACAATTAGAACGGTATCTCTGACTCATCATGCGACAGAAAGCAAATGTAGCGAGATAGCTTGATTGCAAGTTTTGGAAGTATGGGTTAGTAACATCGGGCGGCGCCGTCAGCATTCTGATGTTACCTAAAAGCAGGGTCAAGAATATTCGTTTGAGTGTATATCACTATACCCCGTCAATGAATAACACGTGAGTTATGCCTAATTCTACATGACAGTGCTTCCATGAATCTTATTAAAATCTAAAAAGATACCGGTAATTCGTAAATCCATATCTTGACAGTCAATAGCCAGATAAAGTCTACTATCAGCTAGCTGCTTTGGTTTATTTAACCACCTAGCTAGCCTAGACATCGCTTGTGTTTGTCTCCGCTATTTATCACTAAGGAATTCTGTTTGTGTTTTCAGCGCTTAAAAATTTTAATTTTGTCGGAATTCTCGGTTATCTAACATTTTCTGCGAGCTGGTTGGGATTTGCTTACTATTTTGGGCGACTAATTCCGGATCAACAATTGTGGTTTGCCTTGTTGGTAACTTTTCTGTTTGGATTACCTATTTATTTTGCTGCAATCTATGCGGTGACGATACAGAGAATTTATCTTTCCAGTCAATTCAAGAAACTGGGAATATTGCATTGGTTGTTTACTCGACGGATTCTAGCGTATATCGGATGGATGCTGTGGTCGGTCATGTTTGCATTTTTGTTATTATTTTATTTCGGCTCGGCGAGCAAGCCGGAATGGATCATTTTCTTTATTGCGATTCCGGCATTTGCTTTTATTTATACAGTTCTCTTTCCCATCGCCGCGCGTGAATACAAACCCTACATCGCGGTACATAAATCATTAGCCTGGTCGCGCTGGGTAACTTCACTGGTAATGGCGCTCTTTTTTGTGATGTCCGCCACCCATTCTAGTGAAAATCACCCATATCCTTCATTAGCGGAAGCTGTCGCGGCAGAAAGCGAAAAACTAGATGGAACAACCAACAGTATCTTAATTCTGGAAACAAACCGGTTATTGGGTTTTATTGAAGGCGTCAAACGTTACGCATTAGGCAGTCTCCGTTCGTTTAACGATGTGCTTTATTTGGGATGCATTTTCGTAGGCAGTGTATTGTTCTTTTATAATGTAGCGCTTGGAATTTCCAGCTTTATGGTTCCGCTTTCTGAATACCGCCGGGTATTCGGTCCCATACAAGATACCGATCAACCGCCGCCGATTCCTCCACTCGCTTGGGCACTCACATCTGCATTTGCCACTTTCTTTATCTTCTTTATTTACGTACCGTCAACCGTTTACATGGATGCTTGGTTACGCTCCAATCCGGAAACCGTCAAAGAAATACACACTTCACAACAAGCTGTTATCCAAAAAGTGGAAATGATCGGAGATGATTATTATAAGCCCGGAACTGCGGAGCAAATCGAGCAAGCTTATTTGAATAGCCTCAATCAGTTAGAATCATCAATCGAGAAATTAAGAGAAACCACGGATGTAGGCTTTAAACAGATGGCTGATAACGTGGATGATTATCTGGATTGGTACTACAGTCTGCCGGGCGAATACGAGCGTATTGTGGCGCTGGCCACCGGTGTTCTGGAAAATTGGATGGCGGAAAAACTACAAAGTTATCTGATGAAAGGCAATGTATTTGGCCCCGTGCAACAATCTATCGAGGAAGTACTTCAAAATAATCAGCAACTACGCACCGAACATTTGCAAAAAGTCGAGCAGATACTGGCGCAAAACCGTGTTGAACCCACGGATAATTTACAGCTTGAGATTGTTAGGCATTCTTCACTCAATGCACTCAAAGAGCCTCCCGCGCACAGCGTCATCGTCAATCTTGAAAATCGTATTCTTATCTCCGGAGGCATTGGGACTGCCGGTGCAATTACCGGAGCTATTGCCGGTAAAATCACAGCTAAGGTAGCCGGCAAGGGTATCATCAAACTCGGCGCTCAAGCTTTGATTAAAGTGACGGCCGGCAAGGCAGTCAGCGCTTTAGGTGGCGCAGCAGCCGGTGCTGCCACGGGTATGGCGCTGGGTTCCGTCATTCCCGGTATTGGTACAGCCATCGGTGCTGCCATTGGTGGTATTCTTGGTGGAATCACTATTGGCTTAACTGTTGAAAAGCTGCTTCTGATGCTGGAAGAAGCATTCTCACGTGACGAATTCAAGCACCAGATCCTTGAAGCCATTGAAGAAGAACGGATTGAATTTGAGAAATTCTTGAATACTCCCATTGTGTCTGATAACACCCCCCACAACACAATTGAAGTTGAAGCACAATAAAAATACTTTTTAGTCTTAATAAAGCTGAACCAAACAACCCGCAAGGCCTCCTATATGGGGAGAAAACAATGGAGTGCGAATGGAACATAACATAGCCCTAATTACTACGATTGCAGCCGGCTTTGGCTTGGCGTTGATTTTTGGCTTTATTGCAGAACGACTTAAAATACCGGCATTAGTAGGTTATCTGCTTGCCGGAATCGCTATCGGTCCCTCAACGCCTGGATTTGTTGGAGATATTGGCATTGCCTCTCAATTGTCAGAAATTGGTGTCATGCTGTTGATGTTTGGAGTTGGATTGCATTTTTCACTGAATGATCTGCTCACAGTCAAACGCATTGCCGTACCTGGTGCCATCGTACAAATGGCAGTTGCAACCGCTCTAGGGATTTCTCTGGCAAATTGGTGGGGTTGGGAATTTGGTGCTGGATTAGTCCTAGGATTATCTTTATCTTGCGCCAGCACGGTAGTGCTGCTTAAAGCCCTTGAGTCGCGTGGTTTTCTGGAATCCATGAACGGTCGTATTGCCGTCGGCTGGCTGATTGTTGAGGATCTTGTGACTGTATTGATCCTCGTGCTTTTACCTTCATTTGCGACCATGCTGGGAGGATCCAATGGCACTGAAAGCGCGACCAGTCCTCTATGGCTCACTATCGGCCATACATTGTTGCTGGTCTCAGCTTTTATTGCCTTAATGTTAGTAGTGGGTCATCGCCTTTTACCCTGGTTGCTGTGGCAAGTTGCACGCACAGGTTCCCGTGAATTGTTCACGCTGGCTGTAGTTGCCTCCGCTATTTGCATAGCTTATGGAGCTGCCGCACTCTTTAATGTGTCGTTTGCATTAGGCGCTTTCTTTGCCGGTATGGTGATGCGCGAATCCAAATTCAGTCACCGTGCCGCCGAGGAATCACTGCCATTGCGCGATGCTTTCGCTGTGCTGTTTTTTGTTTCTGTCGGCATGCTGTTTGATCCGTCTGTTTTAGTCGAAGAACCGACACGGGTTCTAGCGGTTGTCGCAATCATTATTGTTGGAAAATCCATGGCCGCCATGTTGCTGGTTCTGTTGCTGCGCTACCCACTTAACACAGCACTGACCGTAGCTGCCAGTTTAGGGCAAATTGGCGAGTTTTCTTTCATTCTGGCAGGATTGGGTTTATCACTGGGGTTAATGCCTGCAGAAGGAATGAGCTTAGTACTGGCTGGCGCTCTGATTTCAATTGCTTTTAATCCGATTGCCTTTGCTGCCGTTGCACCGATCAGGAACTGGATGTTGAAGTACTCTGAGATGGCGCGCAAATACGAAAATCGCGATGATCCGTTTGCTGAATTGCCTATGAGTACCGAACGCAAGTTTCTCAGAGGCCAGGTTGTGCTCGTCGGGTATGGTCATGTTGGTCAACGCATTGCAAGCGCTTTAAATGAACAGGATATTCCTTATATCGTAGCGGAACAAAATCGCGAGCTGGTGCAAGATCTTAGAAAGCAAGGAAAAAATGCAGTATCCGGTGACGCAACTGACCCCTCAGTGTTGATACAAGCACATATCAAGGATGCAGCAATGTTAGTCGTCGCAACACCGGATCCACTGAATGTTCGCCAGATGATTGATACGGCACGCATGCTGAATCCGGAAATTGAAATTGTATTACGTACCCGCAGTGAGGATGAAACGAAATTATTACGCAAAGACCAGATGGGTACCGTATTCTTTGGTGAAGAAGAACTCGCCAAAAACATGACTAGCCATATTTTGCATCGCTTTGATGCAAAATCTGAATCTGCCCATAAAAAAAGCTAACCTATTTTCTTAGGTTAAGATAGCTGGCAAACTCTATTCAAACTTTTATGAGATTAACGCAATGACAGAACAATTTTATGTAGGTATCGATCAGGATCAAGACGAAGGACTGACTCACTTGGGCCGTATCGTGCGAGATGCCTGGGTGTTTGGTATTTTGCCTGAAACAGAAACTTGCGCAAACTGGAGTAGCTCACAAATGCAAACTTTGTATGAAAAAGTCTATACTGCCTGGGAGCCTTACGCCCACTTACCCAGTCGCTTACCGGATGAATTGCGCACGCGACACACTCGCTTCTATACACAAGCAATCGCCAGCGCGAAGGATAAAGGCTGGGATGCCGAATTGAAAGACGATGATTAGATTCTTACCGGAAAATAGATAATCTTGGCAGGACCATCTAACTTTGCTTTATTGACCAATGCTTGCAATGCCATAGAAAATTCTCTTTGTAAACGTGTCATCAACGCTGACATGTTTTCACGATAATATACAGCTTCATAAGCGACCGGCTGATCCAGGGCGTCACGTATCTGTGGCCTAAAATTTCGCCAAGCAATATCTATCCAGCATTTACGCTCCCCATCAATAAACACAAATTCTTCGTGATCAATAATCGCCATATACTGCATACTACGAATAGGAACAAACAAATGCCTGGTAGGACAGCGCGACAACAAGGTAATGGCCAGATTATAAGTACTGGCCGGTAAGTAACGTGATTCACAATTGATTTCAGGATCTCGATAACAGGAAATTTCCATAGATAATCCATCAAATCAATTTAAATTCCAAATCAAACATTAAAAAGCGTAACAATATCGACCTTATATTACCTGACTGCGAAAGTTCGTAAAACTCAAACCTGTTAAGTAATCATACTCATGGTAATGTTCGAAAATTAATTGTTAAATTGGGCACTCTTTATTACTCATCAGTAAAAAAATAATGTCACTCTACAAATCATTTAGTCACTTTCTTTCACGCTTAGGCCCTGGATTATTATATGCAGGCGCTGCGGTGGGCGTATCCCATTTGGTTCAATCCACTCAAGCCGGCGGAATGTTTGGATTTGAGCTGATTATCGCCATCATTATTATTCATTTGATTAAGTATCCTTTCTTTGAATTTGGCCCACGCTACACCGCAGCAACAGGGCAAAACATATTACACGGCTACAAAAAGCTTGGAAAATGGGCGGTATGGATTTATTTGCTCATGACCATATCCACCATGTTCATTATTCAGGCGGCCATTACCGTGGTCACTGCCGGCTTGGTCACCCACATCTTTGGTCTGGAAGATCTGGGCGGACATGATCCGCAAATGGTTGCCTTCATTATCAGCAGCGCATTACTACTATTTTCTTTTACCTTGCTGGCTGGTGGTCACTACGTGCTACTGGATAAATTGATGAAAGTTATTATCCTGGTACTCACTCTAACTTCGGTGGCTGCTGTCATTATGCTATTGTTCGATAATCCCGGTCACTATCAATCTGCAACGGTTTCTTTCTCTTTTTCTGATACTACTCATCTAGTATTTCTGGCGACATTCCTAGGTTGGATGCCTGCTCCATTGGATCTTTCCGTGTGGCATTCCATCTGGTCAGAAAGCAAAAATGAAAATGACAACAAAATAACCAGCATGAAAGAAGCCATTTTCGACTTTAGAGTAGGCTACATCGGAACCGCCTTTCTGGCCGTATGTTTTTTATTATTGGGCGCACTGGTAATGTATGGCAGCGGTGAAACTTTTGCAGCCGGCGGTGCAGCATTTGCAGCTCAATTAATGAATATGTATGAGCAAGCACTGGGGCGATGGGCTTATCCGATTGTTGCCATCGCTGCACTCACAACCATGTTCAGCACGACGCTGACTGTAATGGATGGCTTCCCACGCACAATTGGCATTTCCCTTGAGTTATTATTTCCACAACGCATTCATCATCGTAACAACGGAAAAACTTATTTAATCTGGTTACTCATTATCATCATCGGAACCTTGTTGATACTGTTCTTTTATATGACATCCATGCGCGAAATGGTCAAAATTGCCACTGTAATTGCCTTCGTAGCAGCACCTATCCTGGCAATATTAAACATGCAGGCAATGTTCAATAAAAATATCCCTGACCCATACCGCCCTGGAAAATTGATGTGGATCTGGTGTTGGATAGGCATCATCACTTTGTTGGGATGTTCAATCAGTTATTTATTACTTTAATCTGAATCTTTGAATAGTTTCTCATGCGTCCCACACGTCTCGAAAAACCTGCAACTACACACAATAATCTGAAAACGATAGCCACCCTTCTGCCCTATTTATGGGAATTCAAAGTCAGAGTGATTCTGGCACTCAGTCTATTGGTATTGGCCAAGCTGGCCAATGTTTCAGTACCTTTGGTGTTAAAAGAAATTGTCGATGCTCTGGATCAACCGCGCGCCATGCTGGTGTTACCCGTTCTTTTGTTGGTGGGTTATGGCGTATTACGTTTGTGCAGTACTTTATGCGGAGAATTGCGCGACGCCATCTTCGCCAAAGTGACGCAACGGGCGATTCGCCGGGTTGCAAACAAAGTATTTGTGCATTTGCATACACTGTCTTTGCGTTTTCACCTGGAACGCCAAACTGGCGGTGTTTCACGCGATATTGAGCGCGGCACACGCGGCATTTCGTTCCTGCTCAATTTTATGCTGTTCAATATTTTGCCTACCTTGCTGGAAATTGGTCTGGTGCTCGCCATATTAATCAGCAAATATGATATTTGGTTTTCCATCATCATCTTTTTA
The DNA here is from genome assembly GCA_024281695.1 of Nitrosomonas sp. Lineage (GTDB taxonomy): Bacteria > Pseudomonadota > Gammaproteobacteria > Burkholderiales > Nitrosomonadaceae > Nitrosomonas. Next base: position 23,550 of record JAMXAE010000021.1, read on the forward strand.
ACCCTGTTGGCCTATATCGCACTCACATTAATCGTTACCGAATGGCGCATGATTTTTCGTCGCACCATGAACAATATGGATTCAAAAGCCAATACTCAGGCAATCGATAGTTTGCTAAATTACGAAACGGTCAAGTATTTTGGCAATGAAGCCTGGGAAGCGCGGCGCTACGACGAACATCTGCATTCGTGGGAAAAAGCTGCCGTTCGCAACCAAACTTCACTGGCGACTTTGAATGCCGGACAAAGCGCCATCATCGCGATCGGCGTCACGCTTTTAATGTTGCTGGCTGCCGATAAAGTCGTCGAAGGTAGCATGACTCTAGGCGATCTGGTATTGATCAATGCCTTTATGTTGCAGCTTTACATGCCATTGCATTTTCTGGGTTTTGTTTACCGTGAAATCAAGCATTCTCTGGCTGATATGGAACGCATGTTCACGTTATTGGACGAAAACAAGGAAATCCAGGACAAACCGGATGCCAAAATACTCAATGCGCAAAATCCATCCATTCGCTTTAGTCAGGTTAATTTTAGTTATGAGTCCAATCGCCAGATATTATTTGACGTCAGTTTTGATATCCCAACTGGGCAGAATGTTGCGGTGGTAGGCCACAGTGGCTCCGGAAAATCCACACTGGCACGCCTGCTGTTTCGTTTTTATGATGTGCAATCGGGCTGCATCCTAATTAACCATCAGGATATCCGCGATGTCACTCAGAAAAGTCTGCGCGCATCCATGGGCATCGTCCCACAAGACACGGTGTTATTTAATGACAGCATTTATTACAACATCGCGTATGGGCGACCGGATGCCACGCAGGAGGAAGTGTATGCGGCAGCCCAATCAGCACACATTCATGATTTCATTGAAAGCCTGCCGGAAAAATATGACACAGTGGTTGGAGAGCGAGGCTTAAAACTGTCCGGCGGTGAAAAACAACGTGTAGCCATTGCCCGCACTATTCTGAAAAATCCGGAAATTCTGATTTTTGACGAAGCCACCTCCGCATTGGATTCAAAATCCGAAAAACGCATACAAGCCGAATTAAAACGCATCGCAAAGAATCGCACCACGCTGACCATCGCCCATCGACTTTCCACCATCGCCGATGCCGATCAAATATTGGTAATGGATCATGGGCGCATCATTGAACGCGGCACTCACCAACAATTACTTGGATCCAATGGAACTTATGCGCATATGTGGGAACTACAACAGCAGGAAGAAACTAATAAACAGCATGAAACCCTTCTCACTACAGACAGCAATAGCTTAAACGAATAATACCGACATGAAAGATTGGCTACGACATCTACATCCGTTCAAGACTTCCGAGGCTCAACGCCTAGCGGTTTTATTTGCCATCGTCTACTTCGCCCAAGGCATGTCCGCGTTGCCCAATCAGGTCATTGCTATCAGTTTCAAGGATCACGGCCTCGAAGCTGACGACGTAGCGACCTTCTTTCTACTGGCCTCGATTCCGTGGTTTATCAAGCCACTGTATGGCTTGATCTCGGACTTTCTGCCCTTATTCGGTCAACGCCGCAAAAGCTATTTATTAGTGACCTCGGCCCTCGCTTGTATAGCCGGATTAATCGCCGGACTTTCTTCACACTATACCTATTGGGAACTTGCCATCCTCTATACCATGATGGGATTAGGCTTGGCTTACAACGATGTATTGACGGACGCGCTAATGGTGGAAAAAGGCAAGTTAAATGGACTCACCGGAGCCTTCCAATCCGTACAATGGGTTTCAGTTACCGGCGCGTCAATCATCGTGGGGCTGTTGGGTGGATACTTTGCCGAGCAGCGGGATCTGCAAGCGGCTTTTGCGGTTGCGGCCATTTTTCCTTTTATCGTGCTGCTGATGGCTGCGTTTTTCGTGCGCGAGAAACGTATTGTTTCCGGCAAAGCTGAATATACAGAAATCTGGACAGCGCTGCGAGAGGGATTTGGCGAACGCTCGGTATGGCTGGTCGCCGCTTTCATTTTTCTGTTCAACTTCAGCCCCTCTTTCGGCCCGGCGTTCCTCTATTACCAGATCGATGTGCTCGGCTTCAGTCAACAGTATATTGGTGTTCTGAGCTCCATCGGTTCAGTCTCCAGCGTCGCTGGGGCGTTTATCTATGCCCCGCTCTCGCGTTCAATGTCCCTGCGTCGTCTGATTAACTTCGCCATCGGGCTATCAGTAGCAACCTTGCTGACTTATTTGGCTTATCGCGGGGAAACTTCAGCGCTATTCATTCATTTCATCTGGGGCATCACCGGCATGGTCACGACACTCGCGTTCCTGGATCTTGCTGCGAGGGCATGCCCCAAGCGCGCAGAAGCGACTTTTTTTGCGTTACTTATGTCCATCTTCAATCTGGGTACGCTGGCTTCGCAAAATGTAGGCGCACACTTATATACTGAGCTCGGCGAGGGACCGTCCGCATACCTCTGGCTTGTAATCATCTCCACCATAGCAACGGCTGCAATCTGGCTACTCGTTCCATTGGTACACATCGAACGCATCGAATCTCACGCACGGCATCAATAGTTACAGATCCTATCGGTACCTCAGGCAAACTCGATACATACTATTATTTTCGGCCCTGACAACTTGTTGTATGGTGGCAACTATTTCGGTGGAAGTGTCAATGCTCACGACATTACCTCGGAAGAACTCGTCAAGTCGTTTTATGGACTCGTTGGCCCCAGCGATCTAGCACTCACTAACGATAGCGAACTTTTGGTGTCGAGCTATTTTAATAATCGAATCATCAAATTCGAGAACAGCTTCGATTCTCCTGGAAACTGTATTTACAGCTGGTCACTCCATGGCCCGCTTGATCTATTGATACTGTCAGCGGTACCTGAACCAGAAACCTATATTATTCTTTTGCTGGGCTTAGGTTTAATTGGATTGAGGCATGCCGCAGAAAAGAAAATACGTGTGATTCAAATCGATATTTAGCCAAGATGGAAAGCTAACTCTGAATCGCCCCGGATTTTCCGGAGACATATTTTCTTGAGTCAAGCTGCATCAGCTGACTCTTCCTGTTGGCGATA
>JAMXAE010000022.1 GCA_024281695.1 Nitrosomonas sp.
AAGTATTTTAACAAAAATATAAGGATTCAAATCTTTGCAAAAATTTATTTCCTGAAATGCGACCCTGCCGCCGAGCAGTGCGACATCTTCAATAGCAACAACCCGTAGGTTGGGTTGAATGAAATAAAACCCAGCGATTGGCGACTTTGTTGATGTTGGGGTTCCTACCTCACCCCAGCCTACAAGCTGTTTTACTCAAGAATCGTTGAATTACTCTAAATTTGTCATTCCGGCGAAGGCCGGAATCCAGAAAAATCAACGAACTGGACACCGGCTTTCGCCGGTGTGACGAATAATTCAGTGTTTTTATAAGATTCCGGTCTGACGTTTCATTCATTATATATTAGCCACCAATGGCCTCTCTCAGTCGTCGAATAGCTCTGATAGCATATGCACCGGGTAGCTGCGCGATGAGTCCATATGTCATTGCAGCTATGGCAATGGTCCAAGGTTCTGTAACAAAAATGGCGAGCACAATGAGTACCGCAACACCCAAAACAACACCAGCGAAGGCGGCTTGATTCTGAGGCACACCAAAGATTTGATTCTGTTGGCCTTGAAATTTCAACTTCACACCTTTCTGAGCCACGGCAAGCCAGATGTTTGGCATTGCATTGCTTTTCGCTGAGTTCAAGTATGTTATTTTGATTGACTGTCCGCGATTGAAGATCGGAATAATGTACTCGCGCTGACCGCTATATGTGGCCCTCTGCTTTTCTGAAGGTTCGCTACCAGACTCGATGTGCAGTTGTTTTTTATATTTCTCAGACCATTCAAGAATACTTGGCGTGTCTAGAAGTTGGGTTTGCTCTGTCATCAACGTGGAATCATTTGTGAAGGCGCTGACAACTACGTTTTCGTAATCATTCATACTTTCGTTTTTCATCTCGATTGTTGAAAGATAGAGATTCTGAACGGGATTCCCATTCCACGACACTGCAACGTTACCAAAGATAGCATCTTCAGCTGTAACACCAACTCGGGTATGCGTAACGGAGTAGGTGAAAACCCCCCGTTTATTGAGGACGCGTTGTGTCAACCATGCCGTAATGATTCCACCAAAGCCGCCGGCAATGACAGATATATACTCACTTTGCAATAACTGGAGGATGTTCATTGGGGGACGCTAACGTAAAATAAACGCCAAAATATGTCGCATAAACTGATTGCAGGTTATATCAACCCTCAATCCCAACTCAGCGCCCCGCCCGTTTGATACTCAGTCACGCGCGTTTCAAAGAAATTCTTTTCTTTCTTCAAATCGATCATTTCCGACATCCACGGGAACGGGTTGTTGGCGTTCGGGTACAGCACGTCCAGGCCGATCTGCTGGCAGCGGCGGTTGGCGATGTAGCGCAGGTATTCCTTGAACATCGGCGCGTTCATACCGAGCACGCCGCGCGGCATGGTGTCTTCGGCGTAGCGGTATTCCAGCGCCACGGCTTTTTGCATCAATTCATTGATTTCATCGCGGAACGCTTTGGTCCACAGATGCGGATTTTCCATTTTGATCTGGTTGATCACGTCAATACCAAAGTTACAATGCATCGATTCATCGCGCAAAATATATTGATATTGCTCGGCTGCGCCGGTCATCTTGTTTTGCCGGCCGAGCGCGAGAATTTGCGTAAAACCGACATAGAAGAACAAGCCTTCCATGATGCAGGCAAACACGATCAGGCTTTTAAGCAATTGCTGATCGGTTTCTTGCGTGCCGGTTTTGAAATGTGGATTGGTCAAGGTATCGATGAACGGAATCAGAAATTCATCTTTGTCCCGAATGGAAGCCACTTCATGGTAAGCATTGAAAATTTCGCCTTCATCCAAGCCCAGCGATTCAACGATATATTGATAAGCATGAGTGTGAATCGCTTCCTCGAATGCCTGGCGTAGCAAATACTGACGGCACTCCGGATTGGTAATGTGGCGATAGGTTCCCAGCACGATATTATTGGCGGCCAATGAATCCGCAGTCACAAAAAAACCCAGATTGCGCTTCACCAGGCGGCGCTCGTCTTCGGTCAATCCATTGGGATCTTTCCACAGAGAAATATCGCGGCTCATGCTGATTTCCTGCGGCATCCAGTGATTGGCGCACGCCCCCAGATATTTATCCCAGGCCCATTTATATTTGAACGGCACCAATTGGTTCACATCCGCGCTGCAATTGATAATTTGCTTATCTTCAACCGATACGCGCCGGTCGGCACTGCCGGCAACAACCGTTTCATCGGTCACCCGAATATCGATTACCACTGCGCTGTGTTGATACTGCGCAGCCTGATGCATGGCGGCATCTGGCGTGCCTACCTGATAGCGCGGATCGATGCGTGGTGGTATGTCAGCTTTAACGGGTTCGTCTTCAAATGTCAGCATGGTTTACTCCTTGATTAATGATCCATTCACTCGGTTTATTGACACGATTCGCAACTTTCATCATCGATGGCGCAATATTTGATCTCGGCGGCAGCTACTTCCGTTATCGTTCTGGCAATACCGCCATCGGCAGGGACAGCATTCAAGGCACCCGCCCGCACTGTCGATTTTTCAGCGGCTGTCGCCCCCATTGAACGCAGATAGTACGTGGTTTTCAAGCCACGTATCCACGCCAGTTTGTAAGTATCGTCCAGTTTCTTGCCGGAAACACCCGCCATGTAAATATTCAGCGATTGCGATTGATCGATCCATTTTTGACGTCGCGCACCGGCTTCAATCAACCAGCTCGGTTCCATTTCGAAGGCAGTGGCATGCAGGGTGCGAATATGCTCCGGAATGCGGTCGATTTTGCTAATGGCGCCATCAAAATACTTCAAATCCGCGATCATGACTTCATCCCAAAGATTCAACTTTTTCAGATCGTCGACCAGGGATTTATTGGTAATCGTGAACTCACCCGACAGGTTGGATTTGACATACAGATTCTGATAAGTGGGTTCAATACTGGCGGACACGCCAATGATATTGGATATCGTCGCAGTGGGTGCTATGGCCAGACAATTGGAATTGCGCATGCCATGCGCCTGAATGCGCTGACGCAGCGCATCCCAGTCCAGAGTCGTGGATAAATCCGCTTCCACAAAACCGCCTCTTTCCTTGCGCAGTATTTCCAGAGAATCCTGCGGAAGGATGCCGCGGTCCCATAAGCTGCCTTTGTATGAGCTGTAGCAACCGCGCTCTTGCGCCAATTCGGTCGAAGCCCAATAGGCCATATAAGCAACGGCTTCCATTGAGCGGTCAGCAAACTCGACGGCTTCATGGGAACTGTATGGAATGCCTAATTGATGCAAGCAATCCTGGAAGCCCATGATGCCCAGACCAACGGGGCGATGCTTCAGGTTTGCATTTCTAGCTTTGGCCACGGCATAAAAATTAATATCCACCACATTATCCAGCATGCGCATGGCGGTACTGATTGTACATTTGAGCTTTTCCTTATCCAACTCGCCATTGTTGAGATGCGCGACCAGATTCACCGAACCCAGATTGCACACGGCAATTTCCTTGTCATTGGTGTTCAAGGTGATTTCAGTGCACAAATTGGAGCTATGCACCACGCCGATATGATTTTGTGGAGAACGAATATTGCACGGATCCTTAAAGGTGATCCAGGGATGGCCGGTTTCAAACAGCATGCTGAGCATTTTGCGCCACAATTGCACGGCAGGGATTTTTTTGTACAACTCCAGCTCGCCACGCTCAATCTTGGCTTCATAAGCCAGATAAGCCTGTTCAAATTGCTGGCCGAATTTTTCGTGCAAATCGGGCACATCGGACGGTGAGAACAGTGTCCAGTCGCTGCCATCCATCACGCGCTTCATAAACAAATCGGGAATCCAGGTGGCGGTATTCATGTCATGCGTGCGGCGGCGATCGTCCCCGGTATTTTTACGCAATTCCAGAAATTCCTCGATGTCCAGATGCCAACATTCCAGATAGGCACACACGGCCCCTTTGCGCTTGCCGCCTTGGTTCACGGCGACAGCCGTATCCGATACTACTTTCAGGAAAGGCACGACCCCCTGTGATTTACCATTGGTGCCCTTGATGCGCGCGCCCATGGCACGCACCGGTGTCCAATCATTGCCCAATCCGCCGGCATATTTGGCAAGCAATGCATTTTCCTTAATGGCTTCATAAATACCATCCAGATCATCGGGAACCGTGGTGAGATAACACGACGACAATTGTGAGCGACAAGTGCCTGAATTGAATAAGGTTGGTGTCGAGCTCATGAAATCAAAGCTGGACAATACATGATAAAACTCGATCGCACGCGCTTCCCGATCGATTTCATTCAGCGCCAGCCCCATGGCCACGCGCATAAAGAAAGCTTGCGGTAATTCAATGCGTCTTTCTTTGATATGCAGAAAATAACGGTCATACAGCGTTTGCAATCCCAAATAATCAAATTGCAGATCACGATCAGCTTCCAAGGTTGCTGCCAGGCGCTGCAAATCAAACTGCGCCAGGCGCTCATCCAGCAGATCGGCTTCAATGCCACGTTTGATGAAGACCGGAAAATACTCTTCATACTGAGATTTCATCGCTTGCTGGGATACTTCCTCGCCGAGCACTTCGTAGCGCATGTTATTCAGTAGCAATCTTGCAGTGACATGACTATAAGCTGGGTCTTTTTCAATCAAAACCCGTGCGGACAGGATGGTGGATTTTCTGACTTCATCCAGCGATACGCCATCATATAAATCTTTTACGGTCGCTTTCAGAATCAGCGCAGGATCTACCGTATTTCCCAGCCCGCTGCAGGATGATTCGATCAATGCGGACAATCTCGCCATGTCCAATGGCACTCTTTGACCATTATCAATAACGTACATCGCCTCTGCCGGTGCTTCAGCAGCCGCGCGCTCTTTGAGTTTGGCTCTTTCGCGCGTCCGATCTTCACGATACAACACATAGGCGCGCGCAACATCATGCTCACCGGAGCGCATTAAAGCCAGCTCAACCTGATCCTGAATATCTTCAATATGGAAAGTACCGCTATCCGGCTGACGTCGGAGTAATGCATTCACCACATCATTGGTCAAGCTTGCAACCACCTCGCGCACTCTCACCGATGCAGCCCCTTGCCCGCCATCTACGGCTATGAACGCTTTGGTCATGGCGACTGATATTTTGCTGGGTTCAAATGCAACCACTGCGCCATTGCGCCGGATAACCCGGTATTGGGCAAAACGGGCATTTTGCATAGGTACATTGGCATCTACAGAACTTACATTTCCAGTAATCGATTTGAGGTTAGTGTATTCCGTTGCAAGTTGCATGGGTGTTTCCTCCTGACTGATTATTCATGAGAGAGAATAAATATTTCCATTTATTCAATGCAATATTATTATCTGTTAAACCACTATATCTAGTAGCAATTAGAAATTAATACAGCACAAGTAGTATTACACAAATTATCCCGTTGCTGCAATTCTTATCGGTAACTTAAACATTCTACGGTGACATTTAGGCAACACACCAACGAATACCGATCACAGCGCCAGCATGCTACACTGTTTACCAATCTTGCCTTGCATCACTCACCGAGCATTGATTCAAATCCTATGATGATTATTGAAATCACTGGTTTAATCTCCATTTATTGAAACAACCGATCTTTCCCGGAGGAAATTTATGCGTCAATGGTTACTGATTATGACCCTTTTCAGCACGCTGACGACCAGCGGCTGCGGTTACAACACTCTACAGTCAACGGATGAACACATTAAAGCAAGCTGGGCGGAAGTATTGAATCAATACAAACGCCGCGCAGATCTGGTGCCCAATCTGGTCAATGCGGTCAAAGGTTTTGCGGCGCAAGAAAAAGATGTGCTACTGGGAATCACCCATGCACGCTCCAAGGTGGGCAGCATCCAGGCAACGCCGGAGCTTATCAACGATCCAGAAGCTTTCTCCAAGTTCCAGAATGCACAAGGCGAATTGTCGAGCGCCCTATCGCGTTTGTTAGTCGTCACTGAGAATTATCCCGAACTGAAGTCGGATGCAAATTTTCGTGATTTGCAGGCGCAACTGGAAGGAACCGAAAATCGCATCACGGTGGCTCGCAATCGCTATATCAAAGCCGTGCAGGAATACAATATCGTGGTCCGTTCTTTCCCCAGCAACCTGACCGCGATGCTATTTGGTTATCAAACAAAACCCAGCTTTACGGTAGAAAATGAGCATGAGATTTCCTCTGCACCGCAGGTTGATTTCAATACCGTCAGCCCGGCAGGAAAATAACGATGCTTTCGCCTCGGTGTTTCACTGCATGGTTTTCGTGCCTGGGCCGAAATCATCTGCACAGCAGCGGATTTATCCAAACCTGGATCAGAGTTTGGGTGTTGCTTGTACTATTGCTGATGACTGCCGCTTCCCAGGCCGATATCGCCATTCCACCGCTCAAATCGCATGTCACCGACCTGACGTCAACGCTCTCAACGCAGGAAGTTGTGCGACTGGAACAACGGCTAGCGGCCTTTGAACAAAAGAAAGGCAGCCAAGTGGCTGTTTTGATGGTGCCCACCACGCAACCCGAGACCATCGAGCAATATGCCATGCGTGTTGCCGAGGCATGGAAACTGGGTCGAAAAGGAATTGATGATGGCGCGCTATTACTGATTGCAAAAAATGACCGAGGACTGCGCATCGAAGTAGGTTATGGCTTGGAGGGCGTGCTGCCGGATGCCAAGGCAAAACGCATTATCGAAGAAATTATCGTGCCCCGATTCAAAACAGGTGATTTTACAGGTGGCATTCATGCCGGCGTCGATGCCATACTCGGCTTGATTGAAGGAGAAGCCCTTCCCTCCCCATCCGCTAGGCGCGGAACACCTCATACCATGTCAACCGATACTCTTTTGGACAACATTGTGTTCATTTTTGTTGGATTCATGGTATTTGGAAGATTGTTTCAAGTGCTGCTAGGGCGCTTGGTCGGCGCATCGGTAACCAGCATTGGTGCGGGATTGATCGGCTGGCTACTATTTTCATCCATAGCAGCGGCAATACTCATCGCAGTCGCCGTTTTTTTTATAGGCCTGTTTCAACAGCCCGGTGGTGGAATCTACAGAAATGGTCGCGGCCCTTGGATAGGCCACGATAGCTCAGGACATATGGGCAGAGGCGGCTTTGGCGGAGGATTTGGTGGCGGTGGAGGTGGTTTTGGCGGCGGCGGCGCATCGGGGAGATGGTGAAATGAATATTGCTCGCATCATCCGCCATCTGTTGACCGGACAACTCGCCATACGGCGCAGATTCCCCGCGACTGTTTTAACGGCTATCGAACAAGCAATTCAACAATCGGAAATGAATCATGGCGGTCAAATATACTTTGTCGTTGAGACTGCGCTCGACACGATCCCGCTGTTGAGAAGTCAAACGGCTCGTGAACGGGCGATCGAGGTATTTTCTCAACTGCGCATATGGGATACGGAACATAACAATGGCGTACTGATTTATTTATTGCTGGCTGACCGAGATGTTGAGATCATCGCGGATCGAGGAATTCATACTAAGGTTCCGGTTACCGAATGGGAAGCTATTTGTCATACCATAGAATTAGCATTCCAGCAGCAACAATTCGAGGCAGGTGTCGTTGCAGGAATTCATGCTGTAGGTAAACATCTGAGGGAATATTTTCCACCCGGTCCAAGAAATGATAATGAGCTCCCGGATAAACCGGCAGTACTTTACTGATATGAGAAGACAAAACCAGATGGAGGATAAATACATGCGCTATCTTATAAAACTTTGCAATCCTGTGAAATTATTCGGTTAAACTGGATAATTCTACTGATGTTTAATCAATAGATAACCAGTAAGTAGTATGTACGCGACTTCACTTTTTATTGGAATCATAGCAACTTATCGATCTCTGGAGTTGTCGGATAATTGTGCTTATAATTCAAACGACATAAATTCAAAAGAACAATTAAGGAGAGTGGGTTGCTGTTAACACGTGACGATCGCAAGATTAGTATTATTGGTGGCCTGCTACTGCTGGGATTAACGCTAACGACAGGCATTGCAGTTTATAGTGCAATGCGCCAACAAATCGAATCTGTACTCGGCAGAGGATTAGGCGTCGCTTTGCAAGGCAAAGCACTTCTAATTGAGAATCAAATCGAAAAAAGCTTGGCAGATACTCGCGCACTTGCTCTTCGTCCTTTTTTGATTCAATCAATTCAGGAACTCAATACCCAACCCAATAACGATAGCGCACTGCACGATCTTGCGAGAAATGTCAATTCATTGACGCAGGCAGGTTTCTCCGCAGCGGTCGTTTATGACATGCATGGCAACGCATTGTCGCAAGTCGGACGCTTCTCTGAAAACCAAGCACAATCGTTACCATTGAGCAAGTACGATAATACATCCATCATATGGGATGAAGAGTTTATTCTGCGGACTAGCAAGGATATGTTAGATCAGGATAAGCAGCGTATCGGCAGCATTACAACGGAAATTGCACTACCGCAACTGACTCGTAGATTTAGCCAAATAAGGTCAATCGGTGAAACAGGCGAATTCATATTATGTGCACCTCCAGAACAAGATCAACAAGAAATGGCTTGCCTGATTAGCCAAATTGACGGCGTAAAATTTAAATATTTGCAGCGCACAACGGAGGGAGGTGTATTACCGATAAGCTATGCACTCGATGGGAAAAAAGGTGTTATTGCGGTAAAAGACTATCGTCACGTACCGGTAATAGAGGCTTATGCGCCGCTACGTACTATCGGTCTTGGCATGATTTTAAAATTAGATGAAGAAGAATTGTTCAAACCAATTACTAAACAGCTAAAAAATATTATTCTTTATCTTGCTGGATTAATCATAGCTGAGATATTGCTATTAAACTGGTTTGTGCGCAAACTGATTAAATCAGAAAAAGAAGCGCGCAATGCCAAGGAAATAGCTGAACAAATTTCTATTGAACTGGGTCATAAAGAGATAGAACTAAGCGAGCGTCTGAAAGAAATCACTTGTCTTTATGAAATTCGCCGCAGTATTGGATTGGAATTATCGGTAGATACCGTCTGCCAAAATATTTTCAAATACCTAATACCGGCCATGCAATATCCTGAGAATGCTTTTGTTGTCGTAGAGCTCGATGGAAGACGAATTACTTCCACGAACCATCACCAGGACCTAGTGCATGAATTGAAGTCGAAGATTGGTGTCAATGGTAAGGTGTGCGGTCAATTAAGCGTATTTTACCCTGAAGATAAACCCTTCTTGGTGCTGGAGGAACAGAGACTCATTGATGCCATCACAAGTGATTTGGCGCGATGGCTTGAGCGCAAACAAATTGATGAATTACTGCATGTGCGTCTGAAGGAAATCACTTGCCTCTATGAAATTCGTCGTGGTATGGGGTTGGAACTGTCAATCGATAAGGTCTGTCAGAATATTTTTGAGCATCTGATACCAGCCATGCAATTCCCTGAAATTACCACCGTTGTGATCGAATTGGATGGTAGACGATTCACTTCCAAAGATTTGGATCAGAATCTGGTGAACAAATTGCAAGCAAAGAGTGATATCAATGACAAAGTCTGCTTTGAGTGCTATAAGAAAAGCGATGTAATCGGATTTGTTTTGCAATCTAAGATTAGCGTTAATGACAAAGTATGCGGTCATTTGAGCGTGTTTTATCCCGAGGATAAACCATTCTTAGTGCTAGAAGAACAGAGACTCATTGATTCCATTGCCAGCGATCTGGCACGATGGCTTGAGCGTAAGCAAATTGATCAATTACTACTCGAGCGTTTAAAGGAAATCACTTGTCTCTATGAAATTCGCCGCGGAATTGGAATGGAGTCATCAATAGATAACGTATGTCAGAATATTTTTGAGCATCTAATACCTGCTATGCAGTTCCCTGAAATTGCTACTGCCGTCATCGAACTGGATGGCTGGCAATTCATCTCGGAAAAATATAACCAAGGTCTCAAACAATTACAGTCAAAAATTCAAATTACTCATGAGGTTCGTGATTACTGGCGTGCAGAGCGTGACCTAGGTTGTACCTGCTGTTCTATGATTAGCGTCAACGGCAAGATCTGCGGCCAATTGCGTGTGTTCTATCCCATAGATAAACCCTGCCTGATATTGGAAGAACGAAAACTCATCAGCGCCATAGCGAGCGATCTGGAGAGCTGGCTCGAGCGTAAGCGTTTAGAGCAAGCGTTGGTATTCGTAGCAGAAGAACAAGCACATACCATTGGACAAGAATTACATGACAATCTTGGACAACAGATAGCCGCAATTGGCTATCAAGCCAGAGCATTGGAAAAGAAAATCTTCGCTTCAGGAAATGGAAGTATGGCAACAGTAGCAGCTTCTATCGCATCGCAAGCACAAATTGCTGTTATACAGATCAAACAACTTGCTCAAGGCTTACTACCATTTGAATTAGAAGCCAATGGTTTGATACCAGCATTGCAAACATTAGCAACCAGAATAGCAACGACTTACAACATCACTTGTAATTTTTTATGCAAAAATGGAGTGACTATTAACGACAATAGTCTGGCGCTTAATTTATATCGAATCGCCCAGGAAGCCGCTAATAACGCAATACGTCACGGCAAAGCACAGCACCTGGATATATCACTGACCTCTGAGGAGGGAAAACTCTGTCTATCAATTTGTGATGATGGTATTGGTTTTATCGGAATCGATACCAATGACAGAACAATATCTGGAATGGGTATTAAGATTATGCAATATCGCGCGAAGCAATTGGGTGCAAAGCTAGAATTCCTATCGCGTAATAAGGGTGGCACCGAAGTCCGTTTAGAAATGCGGATGGCTTAATAAGTATGTCATCAACTATAAAAAAAGCCAAGATAATGCTGGTAGATGATCACGCCATGTTGCGGCATGGCATGGCGATGCTCATCAATATGGAATCCGATATGGAAGTATTTGCCGAAGCAGGCGATGGCAACGAAGCATTAGCAATACTCAAGAAAAATGGCCCCATTGATATTGTGTTATTGGATGTCACTCTTAAGACAGTATCAGGTTTCGAAGTAATAAAGAGCATGCATACTATGATGCCTACACTCCCAGTACTTTTTATTTCCATGCATGATGAATCGGTTTATGCTGAACGCGCTTTAAGGGCTGGGGCACGGGGTTATGTCATGAAGCAAGAACCCGGTGAAATATTGCTAGCTGCTATCCGCGAAGTATTAAAAGGGAATGTTTATTTAAGCAAGCAAATGCATGCAAAGCTACTAAATAGGATCGCAACAGGCAATATAGAACCTGAACCATTGATCAACAGCCTCACTCCCAGTGAGTTTGAAGTATTGCATTTGATTGGATCAGGGCACAGTAGTCAGGAAATCGCCAAACTACTTTGTCGCAGTATTAAAACAATTGAAACACATCGCTTCAACATTCGAGTCAAATTAAATTTAAAAGATGGCGCCGATTTGATACGCTACGCTACACGCTGGATTTCTAAGGAACATTAAATCTTCTAAATCTAATGGTTTCCCTTACCAAAAAACCATAGTTTCCCCAATATACATTAAAGTGTTGACTGCGATAGGATGTGCATATGTCATTCTATTTGGAGTTATTACTGTCATGAACACAAAACTGGGAAAATATTTTTTAGTGTTACCTATACTTTCTCTATTGGTTGCCTGTGCACAGATGGATCAGCTAGCCACACAGAATGCAGATAATATGAAAATTGTGCAGAATGCAAAAACCTATAGCGACCATGATAATTTAGCAAATCACTATGATAATCTCGCCAAAGAAATGGTAGCCAAAGTTGAAGAGAAAAAAATATCATTAGAGGATTATGACGATCACAGTTATTACTATGGCAGACAAGGTCAGGATTTTAAATCTCATACTTTAGCCAATATTCGCTATTATGAAGAAGCCGCACAAGAAGCTTTGCAGCAAGCTAATTTTCATCGAAAAATAGCGGCAGAGCTGTTGAAACGCGAATACGCTAATAAACCAGCAGAAACGCCTGGTCAACGAGGAAATCACAAAATTAAAGCTAAGTTAAATTCAGATTCTAGTGAACTGAGTGAATCCGCTGTTAAAACCCAATGAAATAAAATACTTCAAACAAAAGCTAAAGCATATTAATTCTTCTCTTTACCCTTCACTCCTTCAGGTGAAGGGTGAATCCAAATACAAGTTAAACAAAATCAAGTCTGATTTGATTTCTTTGTTACCGATACAAAACTAGCGACAATTTTCTATCTTAGATTACATCAAAATCACATCATATTGCTCTTGGGTATAGGATTCCTCAACCTGCAAGCTTATCGGTTTTGCTATAAAATCGCCCAGTTGAGCCAAACTCTGTGATTCTTCGTCAAGAAACAAATCGATTACTTGTTGTGACGCAAGAATACGAAATTCATTAGCTTCAAACTGCCTGGATTCCCGCAGTAATTCACGCAGAATCTCATAGCAAATCGTTTGCGCAGTTCTAATTTCTCCACGCCCTTGACATGTCGGACAAGACTCGCACAATATATGTGCAAGGCTCTCACGAGTACGTTTGCGAGTCATTTCAACCAATCCAAGTGTACTAAATCCACTAACCTTTATACGCGTGCGATCCTTCAACAAAGCTTTATTGAACTCTGTTAATACAGCGTTCTTATGCTCCTCAGAATCCATATCGATAAAATCAATAATGATAATTCCACCAAGATTACGTAAACGAAGTTGCCTTGCGATAACCTGAGCTGCCTCAAGATTAGTTTTAAAGATAGTGTCATCAAAATTCCGAACACCAATAAACCCACCTGTGTTGACATCCATAGTAGTCAGTGCTTCAGTCTGATCAATAATCAAATATCCACCCGACTTCAAATTGACTCTTTTAGCCAGAGATTTTTCAATCTCCTCTTCAACACCATACAGATCAAATAGTGGGCGACCTCCAGTATATAAAGTGATACGCTCAGAAATACAAGTCATATAACTCTGAGAAAAGCTCACAAGCTTCTGATAATTCTCACGGGAGTCTACAAAAATCCTTGCAGTATCCTCATTTACAAAATCGCGCAATACTCTATGACCCAGATCTAAATCTTGATAAAGTAAAATAGGTGCTGCAATAGCCATTGATTTATTCTGGATATCGTGCCATAGCTTATGCAAGTATTCGAGATCTGCGCGCAAATCACTCTCATCGGCTGTTTCAGCCATTGTCCTAATGATGTAACCACCCTTTTCTTCCAGAGGTAGCACTTGCTGCAATTTTTCACGTAATAGCTCACGCTCGCTATCATCTTCAATACGTTGGGAGATACCAATACGCGAATCTTGTGGTAGATAAACCAGCAAACGACCTGCCAAACTAATTTGCGTAGATAATCGTGCGCCTTTTGTGCCAATCGCGTCCTTAATAACTTGTACAAGAATACTATTACCTTCGTACAGTAATTTCTCAATTGGTTTAGTAGTATCACCATCCTGATTTGAATCCCAAATATCCGCAACATGCAAGAATGCAGCCCGATCAAGACCAATATCCACGAAAGCAGATTGCATACCAGGTAAAACTCGACTGACACGCCCATTGTAAATATTTCCTACAATGCCACGACCACTGGCTCGTTCAATATGTAACTCTTGTGTCACACCTTGCTCTAATATTGCTATTCTGGTTTCTTGTGGAGTGATATTAACAAGAATCTCATTGTTCATAATTAATACGAGCTTTCTGAAAATAAATTCAAATTTATTGGTCTTAAGATCAATTAAGTTAAGGATAAAACTTGTGGAAAAGCATTAATATAACATGCTCTTTTAGCATGTTATATGTAACTGAGATGGCTACAAGAATTAAAATTTATGATTAGTATCAATAGTTAAATTGCCATAACTAGCTAATCATTACGGAAAAATTTCTATACCAATTTCTTCTAATAGCTGTGCCGTCTCATAGATAGGCAATCCCATAATTCCACTATAGCTACCTGATATCTCTACGATAAATGCAGCAGCCATACCCTGAACAGCATAAGCACCGGCTTTATCCAGTGCATGATTATTCGCTAGATAGCTACGAATTTCTCTTTCACTCATTTCACGAAATCTTACTATTGAAGTTGATAATCTTAAGTGTACCTTGTCTCCGATTCCTACACCTATGACTGTTAGAACTTGGTGTGATCGTCCCGATAAGGTCACTAACATTTCTTCCGCATGTTGGATATCTTTTGGTTTACCCAGAATACATCCATCAATAGTAACCATAGTGTCAGCTACTAATACGGGTAGTAAAGGTAACTTACGTTGTATTATCCGCCTCCAACCTTCGTTTGCTTTAGATTGAACAATGCGGTAGATATAATCAGTAGGAGTCTCGTCCATAAGTGGTTGCTCATCAATGTCAATGGGACGACCCAGCATCTCGCGCATCAATAAAAGATTAAACTTCACTCCAATCTGCTTCAATAATTCACGCCGTCTAGGACTTCTTGAAGCAAGGTATATTGAGTTGTCATAAAAAATCATGGTAGGTAAATCTCTAGGTATCGAATGCCTAGTTCATTAATACTATTTCATTAATAGGGTTCATCAATTGTATGAGTGGTGAAATTAATCTTATCCCGATAAATTCACTATGCTCGATGATAAGGGTGGCCTTTGATAATTGATATGGCGCGATATAATTGTTCTGCCAAGAGCACACGTACAAGACCATGTGGCAAAGTCAATTTTGATAGAGCAATCAGTTCATCCGCAGCCTGCTTGATATCGTGATGTAATCCATCTGCACCACCGATCACAAATGCAACAGCACCTCCGTCATATGTCCACTGTTTTATTACATCAGCAAACTTTATCGTAGTCCATTGCTGCCCCACTTCATCGAGAACTACCATATGGCAACCTGCTGGTAGTACTGCTCGAATCCGTTGACACTCTACCGATAATAATTGCTCGATTTGCTTACCACTAACACGTTTCTCAGGTTTAATTTCAATCAACTGAATAGTTATTTCGCGTGGTAAACGTTTGATATATTCAAAATAGCCATCTCTAACCCAATCTGGCATTTTATTCCCAACCGCGAGTATAAAGAATTTCATAATTCAGAGAAATCAGAAAGAACGGTAACTCATCTATTTTTATGAACGAATTAGTTGCTTCATTTTTTCCCAGACCATAGAGCTTTCAAATTATAATATTCTCGTGTAGCGGGCAGCATAATATGCACAATAACATCACCCGAATCAACGAGAACCCATTCCCCTGTCTGCTCTCCTTCAACACTGTACACTTTTCCTCCAGCAGCTTTGATTTTTTCTTGTACATTATTCCCTAAAGATTTCGTTTGACGTGAAGAATCTGCACTGGCAATAATCATATATTCAAACAGAGAAGTTATTTTTGAAACATTAATTACATCAATATCATAAGCTTTAATATCTTCAAGCGCATCAACGATAGTTTTCACCAGCTTTTCTGAATTCATTTTTTTCCAGCATATAAGTAATTAGTTTTAATATAATCAGAGACGTTTTCAGGGAGCAAATAACGTACGCTTTTTCCAGCACTGATCAATGATCGTATTTGTGAAGCCGATATTTCCAACAACGATGTCTGCTTCGCATAATAAACAGCCCCATTAGATTGAAGCACTAGATCCTTGACATCCACAGCATTTCGGGCAATCAATTCTTTTCTGATATCTTCAGGCAGTTTTTGATGGTCATCAATAGATGCATAGCCCGGGCGAGGAACTACAACAATGTGGCACAAATTGAACAGCTCAATCCAGTTATGCCACTGGTTTATTTTTACAAATGCATCGATTCCTAATATGAAACAAAGCACTGTGTCACGTCCCCATTCGCATCGATATTCACGTAAAGATTCCACCGTTGCGCTTGTCCCAGGGCGATTTATTTCACGCTCATCCAGCGAGAACATGCTGTTACCCTGAATGGCCAGGCGAACCATTTCGGAACGATGACGCCTTGATGCTACAGGAGTGGCACGTAAGCGAGGAGCACCAGAAGGAACGAAAATGATTTGATTCAGACCAAGAATATCCAGCAATTCTTCCGCAATACGCAGATGACCATAGTGGATAGGATCAAACGTCCCACCATAAATACCAACCATAGGAATCTTATTGATAGTTACCACCTATGCAAGTATCAAATTCATTGATCTCAAAATTATCTTTTAGAGTCTTATGACATCTTTATAGCAAAGCTAAGCGCATATCGGTTAATACTTCCGCTAAATGAGTGGTAAAGCGGGCTGCTGTCGCTCCATCAATGACTCGATGGTCATAAGACAAGGATAAAGGTAATATTAAACGAGGAACAAACTGATGATCACGATAAACAGGTTTAATACTGGCTTTGGAAATACCCAAAATAGCAACCTCAGGTGCATTGATAATGGGAGTAAAGGCAGTTCCACCAATCCCCCCTAAACTAGAGATCGTAAAACTTGCACCTTGCATGTCGGTTGGTTTTAACTTGCTGTCACGGGCTAACATAGACAGATTAGCCAGTTCTTCGGCAATAGTGATAATTCCTTTCTGGTCCACGTCTTTAATAACGGGAACCACCAATCCATTGGCCGTATCGACTGCAAAACCAATGTGGTAATAACGTTTGATAATCAGATTGGCTTCACCGTCCACACTGTTGTCAAGCGAAGCATTAAATTCCGGAAATTTTTTTAGCGGTGCAATTAATGCTTTCATCAGAAAAGCCAGTAGCGTCAATTTTACTTTATTGGCTTTCTCGGCTTCATTGGATTCTTTACGTAAAGTTTCCAAATCTGTGATATCCGCTTCATCAAACTGAGTCACATGCGGAATCATTACCCAGTTACGGTGCAAATTAGCGCCAGAAATTCGCTTAATGCGGGTTAATGCTTTTAACTCAATGGGACCGAATTTGGCAAAATTGACTTGCGGCCAGGGTAGGAGATTCAGTCCTAATCCCGTACCGTTATTGCTTGATTTGGATAATTCAGACTTAACGTAAGCCTGAACATCTTCCTTCAGGATGCGATGCTTGGGACCGTTACCGGTTATCAAATCTAAATTGACGCCTAATTCCCGTGCAAAACGACGAATGGATGGACTGGCATGCGCTTTAGAAACAGTAATGCCCGTAACCGATGCAACATGTCCCTGAGATTGTGTTTGTACAGATTGAGTTGGTGCTGATACTGGTACTGGCTTTGCCTCATGCTCAGCAATAACGGCGGTTCTTTGCGTGAGCAAGTCTACAGAAGTTTGATTGGAATCCGCTGTTTGCGTCTGCGCATTATCCGATGTTTCAATCGTCAGAATTGACTTGCCTTCCGAAACCTTATCCCCGGGTTTAATCGATATTTGCTTAATTATCCCGGAATAGGGAGAAGGAATTTCTATGGTTGCCTTGTCTGATTCAAGTGTGATCAAGGAATCCTCCGCTTTCACTTCATCACCTGCTTTGACCAATACTTCGATCACTGGCACATCCTTGAAATCACCGATATCTGGAATTAATACCTGTTTTAATTCAGCCACATGCTTTCCTCAAATTACTTCGATATAAAAAGACCATCATGCAATCATCTTGCGTGAGTGATAGATTCTTTTACTTATCGATTAATCAATTAGTTAAACTGTTACAGGGTTGGGCTTTTCTGGATCAATACCATACTTCTGCATCGCCTGGACAACTTGTTCATTGGAGATTTTTCCCTCTTCCGACAAGGCTTTGAGGGCCGCAACCGTGATATAAAATCGATCCACCTCAAAGAAATGACGCAATTTTTCACGCGTATCCGAGCGGCCAAAACCATCCGTTCCCAGAACCCGGTAATGACCAGGTATAAACTCACGAATTTGATCCGCATAAATTTTCATATAATCCGTGGCCGCCACCACCGGACCTTCACGTCCTTGCAGGCAATTTTCCACATGCGAGGCTTTGGCGGGTTCAGTCGGATGCAACATATTCCAACGCACCACATCCAATGCTTCGCGCCGTAGTTCATTGAAACTGGTAACGCTCCAAATATCTGCATTAACGTTATAGTCATCTTTGAGTATGGTTGCGGCCGCGATGACTTCTCGCAGAATAGTGCCTGAACCCAGTAACTGCACATGTGGTTCTTTCTTTTTCTTACTGCCTTCACTAAACAAATACATGCCTTTCAGTATGCCTTGTTCAGCACCTTTGGGCATCTCAGGATGGGGATAATTTTCATTCATCACCGTGATGTAATAATAGATATCCTCTTGTTCCTGATACATGCGACGCAAGCCATTCTGAATGATAACAGCCAGCTCATAAGCAAATGTCGGATCATATGAAACACAGTTAGGAATCGTTGAAGCTACGATATGGCTGTGTCCATCTTCGTGCTGCAATCCTTCGCCATTCAATGTGGTACGACCGGCCGTGCCGCCCAGCAGGAAGCCACGACAGCGCATATCACCCGCTGCCCAGGCTAAATCGCCGATACGTTGAAAACCAAACATGGAATAGAATATAAAAAAGGGGATCATTTGAATTCCATGCGTACTGTAGGCCGTCGCCGCCGCTATCCAGGATGACATAGCGCCTGCTTCATTGATACCTTCCTGCAGAATCTGACCGTGCTTGTCTTCCTTGTAATACATTAATTGATCGGCATCCTGTGGCGTATACAACTGACCCACCGATGACCATATTCCCAATTGACGAAACATGCCTTCCATGCCAAAAGTACGCGATTCATCGGCAACAATAGGAACGATATGCTTACCGATCTGCTTGTCTTTCACCAGAATATTGAGAATACGCACAAAGGCCATGGTCGTTGAAGATTCACGCCCTTCACCGCCGGCCTTTAGCAGTGCCTCAAAAGCTGATAAAGGGGGAATTTGCAATGCTTGAGCATGGGTTTTGCGATGATGAAAGGTTCCACCCAATGCCTTACGGCAATCTTGCATATAGGTAAATTCTGGCGAGTCCTTGGAAAAGGTGAGATAGGGAACCTCGTCAATTTTGTCATCGGGAATATCCAGACCAAATCGATTGCGGAATGCTTTCAGTGAAGTAGTTCCCATTTTTTTCTGTTGATGGGTAATATTTTGCGCTTCACCGGCTTCCCCCATGCCATAGCCTTTGATGGTTTTTGCCAATATCACTGTCGGCTGTCCGGTATGTTTCACCGCAGCCGCATAGGCGGCATAAACTTTATAGGGATCATGTCCACCGCGATTTAAACGCCAGATATCATCGTCAGACATATTAGCCACCATTTCCAGCAGTTCGGGATATTTACCAAAAAAATGCTTACGAACGTAAGCACCATCCCTGGATTTGAAGTTCTGGTATTCGCCGTCCACGCATTCCATCATGCGTTTTTGCAGCAGTCCTTTGGTATCCTTGGCCAATAATGGATCCCAGTAGGAACCCCAAATCACTTTGATTACATTCCAACCTGCCCCACGAAAGGCGCCTTCCAATTCTTGAATAATTTTGCCGTTTCCGCGCACCGGACCATCCAATCGCTGCAGGTTGCAATTGACGACAAAAATCAAATTATCCAGATTCTCGCGCGATGCCAGAGGAATCGCACCCAGCGATTCGGGTTCGTCCATCTCGCCATCGCCCATGAAAGCCCAAATCTTGCGCCCTTCCGTATTCACTAGGCCGCGACTGCCCAAATACTTCATGAATCGCGCCTGATAAATGGCCATCAGAGGCCCTAGGCCCATTGAAACGGTAGGAAATTGCCAGAAAGTAGGCATCAACCAGGGGTGAGGATACGAAGACAGACCATTACCGCCCGCTTCCTGACGGAAATTATCAAGCTGCTCTTCGCTAAGCTCTCCGGAAAGAAAGGCATATGAGTAAGCGCCAGGTGAAGAATGCCCTTGTACATAGACCAAATCTCCACCATGCGTTTCGCAGGGCGCGTGCCAGAAATGATTATAGCCCACATCGTATAAAGTGGCAGCCGATGCAAAGCTGGCAATATGTCCACCCACGTTCGTATCCTTATTAGCACGTAACACCATGGCCATGGCGTTCCATCTGACATAGGAACGAATACGGTGTTCTATCGCATTGTTACCCGGTGAGCGTTCTTCTTTACCGGTTGGAATCGTATTGAGATAGGCTGTCGTAGCACTATAAGGCAAATAGGCTCCCGAGCGACGAGCTTTCTCGATTAGCTTTTCGAGGAGAAAATGCGCACGCTCCCCACCGGCGTTGAGGATAACTGAGTCCAACGCGTCCAGCCATTCTTGTGTTTCCTGTGGATCGATATCAGGTTGCAAATCCATGTTCAAGCATATCCATCAAAATTTAACTTATCTATCTGTACGGGCTTGCGCACGCTCAGCAGCCAAAATGGTATTACACAATAACATAGTGATTGTCATAGGCCCGACCCCTCCCGGAACCGGCGTAATATAACCTGCCACTTCTTTAACAGTGTCATAATCCACATCACCACAGAGCTTTCCGTCAGGCAAGCGATTAATGCCCACATCAATGACCACAGCACCAGGCTTTACCATCTCAGCCGTAATCATGTGCGGCTTGCCGGTCGCAACAACCAGAATATCTGCTTTTTTTGTAAATTGCGGTAAATCCCGCGTTTTCGAAGTACAAATAGTAACAGTGGCGCCTTTCTCCAGCAACATCAAGGCCATGGGTTTACCGACAATATTACTACGCCCGACCACTACAGCATGCTGACCTTCAACCGGAATATGATTCCGTTCCAGCATTACCATCACACCATAAGGCGTACACGGCGGGAATACAACATTTCCGGTAACCAATGCACCGACATTGTAAAAATGAAAGCCATCCACATCTTTTTCAACCGCAATTGACGTAATCACGCGATTATTTTCGAACTGTGGAGGAAGCGGTAGCTGCACCAGAATGCCATGAATATTTGGATTCTTATTAAGCGCTTGAATGCAATTCAGCACTTCGTCTTGCAGCGCATTCTCGGGAAAGCTATGCACTTCCGAGTAAATACCGACCTCACTGCATGCTTTAACTTTATTTTTGACATAAATACCCGATGCAGCATTATTTCCAATGATAATGACCGCCAATCCTGGTTTGGTACTAAGCTGAGCCAATTTCTCTGCTCGCAATTTCCATTCAGCACGAACCAATTCAGCTATTTTCTTACCATTTATAATATGAGCACTCATTGTTATGCTAGCAGCCGATGTTATGAATTAATCTACGTTCTTCATAAAAGAAGACGCTCTGGAAGGCAACAAATCAACAATTACTCAAGAATTCAACTCATTCGCTTGCTTGGCTTTCTTAATTTTTGTGCGATACATGAAAATGCCAATCAAGAATACGGGTATAACAAAGAGCGCCGCTGCGATAAGTCCAGCGGCAAAAGTCGCAATCGTACTGTTGCCCGGCATAAATAATGTGACAAACCAAACCACCACAAAAGCCACAAATAAACCACCATACAACATTATTTTTCTGCCGCGATCATACAGCCGCCAGAAAGCACCGGAAACTTGCATATCATCAACATAATGATCAAATACTTCTGCCAGACTATTATCGCCAGACACTGATTCATAACCGATGGCTACCGCCAATGCATCATGATCATCTGCAATTTTGGACATCTTTCTGAGAAATTCAATACGCTTCACTGCTTTCTGCTTTGACATGCGATCCTGGATCAACATCGTTTTTAAAGCTGTGAACGCTAATTCACGTGCATCATCTACATTGCCCAAGTTTCCAGCAAATTTCCACATCACACCCAATAAATATAATTGAATGGTCATATCCTTAAATTCGGGAGCAAAATCATAATCTTTGCTTTTAATCAACGCTAGCTGCTCGGCTTTGATTTCTCTTGCATGTTTAATGCAAGTATCGATCGTTGAAACATCTGAATTAGCTGTGGTTAAATCTATTGCCTCTGCAGGCGATTTATCTGGATCAGTTTTTATTTCTTTCATTTTGAAACCCCATGCATTTTTATTTCAATCAGAATATTATTGATGCGCATTATATACCGGCTGGGGGAATCAGGAAAAAGTTCATTCGAATTTCACCACACTGACACTAACAAATTGACGGGTAAT
The DNA here is from genome assembly GCA_024281695.1 of Nitrosomonas sp. Classification (GTDB taxonomy): domain Bacteria; phylum Pseudomonadota; class Gammaproteobacteria; order Burkholderiales; family Nitrosomonadaceae; genus Nitrosomonas. Next base: position 22,109 of record JAMXAE010000022.1, read on the forward strand.
TACTGACAGAAATTAGGATTTTACTGCAAATAAAAACAACAAAACTCAATCAATCCGCATGTCCTTTCAAATTCAGCCGTTGCCAAATAATTGATATCAGATGGGCTGAATTCAACGTATAAAAATGTAATCCGGGGGCACCTGCTTGTAGTAAACGCTCACATAGATCGCTAACGATATCCAACCCAAATGCCTGTATAGACTCGCTATCATCGCTATAGCTTTCAAGTTTTTTACGAATCCAACGAGGAATCTCAGCACCACACGTATCCGAAAACCGAACCAATTGAGAAAACTTATTAATCGGCATAATCCCGGGAACAATCGGAATATTCAAACCCGCCGACTCACAGGATTCAACAAAATGGTAATAAGCATCCGCATTATAGAAATATTGGGTGATCGCTGAATCAGCACCCATTTCAATCTTTCGTTTGAAATTCTCAAAATCTGCTTGAGCGGATCGTGCTTGTGGATGGTATTCGGGGTAGGCCGCCACGTCGATATGAAATGAAGATCCGAATTCCTGTCTGATGAAAGCTACCAGCTCACTGGCATAACGAAATTCACCGGCTTGTGCCATGCCTGATGGTAAATCACCTCGTAACGCGACAATATGACGGATACCAGCTTGATAATATTTTTCCAGAATAGCCCCTATATTCTGTCGAGTTGATCCAATACAAGATAAGTGAGGTGCTACTACATGCCCTTCCGCTTGAATTTCTAATGCGGTTTCCAGTGTCCGCTCACGCGTTGAACCACCCGCACCAAACGTTACAGAGAAAAACTTAGGATTACACAGCGCCAATTGCTTGCGTGTTAGTCGTAGCTTTTCTACACCTTGCGTAGTCTGAGGAGGAAAAAGCTCGAAGCTAAACGTTGGAGAAAAATTTTTTTGTGATTCCATCTGCACAAACCTACAAATCCAGAATTTTTCAGTTCATACCATATTCGCTTTCTGCTTTTGAATGGGAATTTAACCTAAATTCAACAATATCTTGGAATCCTTCCCATTCGAAAGCCAGAATAATTAATATCGATACATTTCTGGCTTATAGGGTCCATTTTTATCCAGATTCAGATACTTTGCCTGCTCATCGCTCAACTCAGTCAACTTTACACCTAGCTTCTCAAGATGCAAGCGTGCAACTTTCTCATCCAGATATTTGGGCAATACATAAACACTCTTTTGGTAATTATCACCATTTTGCCAAAGCTCCATCTGCGCTAATACTTGATTGGTAAATGAACTGGACATTACGAATGAAGGATGCCCGGTTGCACATCCCAAATTCACCAATCTACCTTGCGCTAATACGATAATACGTCGACCTGAAGGGAAAATCACGTGATCCACCTGAGGTTTAATATTTTCCCACTGATATTTCTGGATCGATGCAATATCAATTTCAGAATCGAAGTGTCCAATATTGCAAACGATTGCCTGATTCTTCATTTTTAGCATATGATCATGCGTAATGACTCTCAAATTACCGGTAGCAGTCACAAAAATATCTGCCTGATCGCAAGCATCGTCCATCGTGACCACACGGTACCCTTCCATAGCCGCTTGCAGAGCGCAAATAGGATCAATCTCGGTAATCCAAACGGTTGCACCTAAGCCACGAAGTGATTGCGCACAACCTTTACCCACATCGCCGTATCCACAAATCAATGCGATTTTTCCAGCAATCATGACATCGGTTGCACGCTTGATACCATCAACCAGCGATTCCCTGCAACCGTACAGATTGTCAAACTTGGATTTGGTGACAGAATCATTGACATTAAACGCAGGAAATGGAAGCTCCCCATGCTTATGCATCTCATATAAGCGATGCACCCCAGTGGTGGTTTCTTCAGTAACGCCACGTATCCTAGCGAGATTCATTGAATACCAGTTGGGGTGAGTCGTCAGTTTATTTTTAATTGAGGCAAATAATACAGTCTCTTCTTCATTGGTAGGATTGGCGATAGCCAGCGGATCCTTCTCGGCTTTTGCACCCAGAATCAGCAACAATGTTGCATCACCTCCATCATCCAAAATCATATTGGCACCATTAGCCTGACCAGACACTGTCCATTCAAAAATTTGATGCGCATAATCCCAATAATCCTCTAAAGATTCACCTTTATAGGCAAATACCGGAATATTTCTAGCTGCAATCGCAGCGGCAGCATGGTCTTGGGTAGAAAAAATATTACAAGAGGCCCAGCGCACTTCCGCACCCAGTGCCACCAGCGTTTCAATCAGCACAGCCGTTTGTATCGTCATATGCAATGAACCAGCAATGCGTGCGCCTGCTAGGGGTTTCTGATCAGCATATTCCTGGCGTAATGCCATGAGTCCGGGCATTTCTGTTTCGGCAATCGCTATTTCTTTACGTCCCCATTCAGCCAATGAAATATCGGCAATCTTATAGTCAGTAAAATAGTTACCATTTGAATTGAGCACAGCGTTCATAGTCCTCTCCTTACATTATGAACGAGCGCCGTTGTAGCAATACCCACCTACACCGAGCCTCACGGAACTACCCGTTGCAGCGCTCCTCAGCATAGTGGGAAACTTCTCTAGAACATCTTAATGTCGACACATATTGATAAAAACTTATATGCCCGCATCAGCACGTAATTGAGCAACCTTATCTATAACTTCCCATGTAAAATCGGGGTCTTCGCGTCCAAAATGTCCGTACGCTGCGGTTTTAGCGTAAATCGGGCGGAGTAGATTCAGTGAATGAATGATACCGCGCGGACGTAAATCAAAGTGTCTCTCAATTAATTGAGCAATCTTCTCATCAGTGATTTTGCCTGTACCGAAAGTATTCACCATTAACGAAACAGGCCTTGCAACACCGATTGCGTAGGCAACTTGCACTTCACACTTACTGGCAATTCCGGCGGCCACAATATTTTTCGCTACATAACGTCCTGCGTAGGTCGCTGATCGATCAACTTTCGAAGGATCTTTTCCAGAAAAAGCGCCACCCCCATGATGTGCAGCCCCCCCATAACTATCAACGATGATCTTACGACCGGTCAAGCCACAATCACCCATTGGCCCACCCACGACAAATCGGCCTGTTGGATTAACCAGATATTTAATATGATCACTGATCAATTCAGAAGGTAATACGGGCTTAATAATTTCTTCAATCACCGCTTCGGTCAATGCTTGATGCGAGATATCAGGATCATGCTGGGTCGAAATTACCACTGTTTCGATGCTCTGTGGCTTACCATTCTGATAACGCACTGAAACTTGTGATTTAGCATCCGGGCGCAACCATGCCAATTGTCCTTTTTTCCTCAACTCGGCTTGTCGTTCAACTAAACGATGCGCATAAAAAATTGGCATAGGCATCAATTGTGGCGTTTCATCGCAAGCAAAACCAAACATCAAGCCTTGATCCCCCGCTCCTTGCTCCATCTCTTCTTCCTTGGTGCGATCAACCCCTTGAGCAATATCGGGTGATTGTTTATTGAAAGCTGTTAGAACGGCGCAAGTTGTCGAGTCAAAACCGATATTAGAACTGGTATAACCAATATTCTTAACGGTTTCACGTGCAATAATATTGTAGTCAACAGAGGCATGTGTTGTAATTTCACCCGATAACACAATTAGACCCGTACTGCATAATGTTTCACAAGCCACTCGTGCATTTGCGTCTTGACTCAGGATTGCATCCAAAACAGCATCAGAAATTTGATCGGCAACCTTATCAGGATGGCCTTCGGAAACAGATTCAGAAGTAAAAAGATATTCACTCATAGTTTATTAATTAAAATTGTGAAAAGCGCCTAAGTATACCCGATTGTATTCTTAATAAGAGGTTTGGTATGTTCCAAAGCTAAATTTATCCAGAGAGCCTTGTTATTCTTATAATTGCAATCAGGCCATGGATATTTAAACCCCATCGATGGCTTGAAGCACCTTATTCAAAAATTCTTTTGATTCAACTATTCAGGGAACAGCAACTGTTTTCCCGTTGTAACCATAAGGTTATTATTTTTGCTTGTAAAATTCTCTCTAGTAGCAAGATGATTTATTCAAGGATTCTGAAGCATTATTGGTAAAAATAGCGACAGTATTTTTTGATTTTTGATAGAAAGATAACTTTTGGGTACGAAAAAGTATTGTTAGAAATAGTTTTATGAGAACATGCTGCAAGTAAGTTATTGTCAACACCATGGATACTTAGTTATTGGAAGCTCAGAGAATTTCAAGTTAATGAAACATTCGTTAATAGAAGTTACATTTACTCATATCAATCA
>JAMXAE010000023.1 GCA_024281695.1 Nitrosomonas sp.
AGCAAACTCAAGAAGCCTATATTGTAGCTGCTGCACGTACGCCGGTTGGCAAAGCGCCACGTGGTATGTTTAAAAATGTGCGCCCCGATGACATGTTGGTGCACGTGTTACATGCGGTGATGAAGCAGTGTCAAGGATTGGATCCGACAACGATTGATGATGTGATTGTCGGTTGTGCCATGCCGGAAGCGGAACAGGGCATCAATGTGGCGCGTGTGGCGCTATTATTGGCTGGATTGCCGAATAATGTGGCCGGAATGACGATTAACCGTTTTTGTGCATCAGGTCTACAATCTGTTGCACTAGCAGCCGACCGTATTCGTCTGGGTGAAGCGGACGTGATGATCGCAGCCGGCACTGAGAGTATGAGTATGGTGCCAATGATGGGTAACAAGGTTTCCATGAACCCGGCCATGTTTCAACATGAAGAAAATGTCGCGATTGCTTATGGGATGGGCATGACGGCCGAGAAGGTGGCAGAACAATGGAAAGTGTCGCGTGAAGATCAGGATGAGTTTGCCTTGACCAGTCACCAGCGTGCGTTAAAAGCCATCCAAACCGGCGAGTTTCAAGAGGAGATCGCGCCTTATATCGTTGATGAGAAACGACCTGATCTGATTACGCACACGGTACACGAAGAAATTGCTACCAAAGATACCGACGAAGGTCCTCGCGCCGATACCAATCTGAATGCACTGGCAAAATTGAAACCGGTTTTTGCTGCTAAAGGTTCAGTAACGGCGGGCAACAGTTCCCAGATGTCTGATGGGGCAGGAGCTGTGGTGTTGATGAGCGAAGCTGCGATGCAACGATTTAATCTTTCTCCGTTGGGTCGTTTTATTGGATTTTCCGTAGTGGGGGTGCCGCCTGAGATTATGGGAGTTGGGCCAATTAAAGCAATTCCTAAAGTGTTGAAGCAAACCGGCATCAAACTGGATGATCTGGACTGGATTGAACTGAATGAAGCATTTGCAGCGCAGAGTCTTGCTGTGATTCGTGATTTGAGATTGGATCACAGTAAAGTGAATCCTTTGGGTGGGGCGATTGCATTGGGTCATCCATTAGGTGCAACGGGTTCTATCCGTGTGGCAACTTTGTTGCACGGATTGCGTCGCCATAAACAGAAATATGGCATGGTGACCATGTGCATAGGCAGTGGTATGGGTGCAGCCGGGGTGTTTGAGGCACTTTAACAGATCTTATGGACTTTTCTCCCCAAGCAAGATTCTAAATATTGATTAGGAGCTCTACATACAACCAGTACGCAAGCATTGCGTTGGCGTTGATGAAATTTCGCTGGGGAGTGCCGGCCTGATTCGTTGATCAACCTTAGACCATTCTGTTTAACAGAATTCGGCATTCGGGTTTGACCTTTTCGTCATCCATTACCTATGCAGTGATTCGGTAATCTGCTTCACTTCTTGTACCGAACAGTTGCTCGGTCGAATATGAAGCTACAGCTGTTTTTGTAGGTTGCAACTGGTAATCTTCGTTGCGTGTGGGGAGCGTCCAGATAATGCACGCATTTTTCGACGTAAGGGCAACTGTTGCACGTTTGTAGTCACGCGCTCCGCCGTACGGCAGTACTTTCCAGTCGACTGGGCTCGATTACGTTAATATAGTTTTGTATAATTCTCAAGACTTAGGAAATGGTTGTGTCTGACGTTAATAAACAGTTTCTATCTCTGTTTTTAAATGCTTTCTAACGGTGGAAAGTGAAATCCTTAGTGAAAGTACAATTGAGATAATACTTTCTTCACTGACAAAATGACGTTTCTTACTTCCTGAATAATATTCATTGAGAACAACTCTAGAGTTTTGACAAAATGTCGGATATTTAATAATCCAGAGTGGAAACTTTTTAACGTTGTTTCACCCGGAACCCTGGTAAGTTTTACATGCAGATTAACATATACATAATTTCAACACTTTCATTGTTGGTAAATGTGAGTTAGAATTTGCGGACGTGGTGATCTGAGTGATGTATGATTATTGCGAAATAAATAATATACTCAGTTCCTTAAATGGAAAGATTGACGGAAGTAAATCTAAAAATTTAAGAGACAGAGAGAGTTACACGATCACAAAATTTTGTGATCGTGAAAGTAGGAGGGTCGATATTCGTCGGCTGAAGTTAAGTCAGTGTTAATCAAAGAAATCCATTAAATAAGGAGACAGTAGTTATGAGCGAAATCAATAGAAGAGAAACAGATGCACAAATACTAAGATTATTCTTCATTTCAACAGCAGCTTTTATTGTTATTGGAGCACTTATTTACGGCGTTTTATAGACTGAAAGATTTTTACTGATGCCCATGTATTGTTTAAGTTTTGTATATCTAGCTTTTCAAAAACTTATTCCGTCACCCAGGTGAATTACAGGACAGAACCAGTCAGATACGTTTTGTAAAAAGAAACATGAATGCCCATTTATCGGAAATTATTTATCCGATAAATGGGCATTTTTAATGAAAGATTCTTTTTTCTATAAATAAAAGCTATTGCATATTTATAAGTTGTATGTGTGGAACATTGAAAATGCTACGCTACAGTTTTTTAGAACTGGCCTTCTTTTATGTAAGGTTGTGACCATAGGATTACTTGCATTAATACAGATTTACGCCATGCATCTTGCATACGATCCACATCATCACGAGAGTGACCACCTTTTTCCAGGAATGGGCGAAGTGTTGTCGTAATCGGAATGAGTAATGCAAAAATATAGTGCAAATGAATGATAGGCACTGCTTTTACATTATCCGTATGGTTTTTCTTAGAGCTATGATGGCGTAGCCCAATTTCGTACTGATAATTGAGCCAGTTTTGGTCATATTCAGCTTTTGCGGTGTCAAGGATCCATTGACCAAAGCGCTTGCGCACTGCTCCTAGGTAGTCCATATTGGGTTGACCATCTGCTGCATTTGTAAAATAGTGCAGCAAGAATGGCTGTGAACCGACGAATCCATACCAAACATCCAGAATTTGCTCAGTCTGATCTTTGAGTATGTCCTGTGACATTTTCAAGTAACGAACATCGTCATCACTAAATAAGGTAGCTTGTTTTAGTTTGGCAAAATCATCAATGGATACAGGTGACTGTTTAAGTTCGGTACTGCCATAGGTATAGCCGGGAATATTTGTAGCTGCCATAAAATTTCCTTTGGTTAAGATGTTAATCATCATAGATAATAGAAAACATATTATCTATGCATTTAATATCATGCAGTTATGCAATGAATTCTTGTAAAATTATATAGAAAATTGGATCGATTGAATATTTGAATGGCGGATTCTACAGGATTGATAATTCTTGCGGGAGTACTTTGTATAGTTTTTTGCAGGAATATCTCGCATTCTTATTGAGTTAATCCTGATTAAGTTTTCAATAAGGCGTCTAACCAATTTTTCCAATGTCGATATTTCTCTGATAATGCATTTTTTTGATATTTTCTTTCTATTTTTGTATTTTGTCGTTGATATTTAATCTGAAATCCAGAAGCTAGTAGCGCAGTACCAAGCAGGCTTGCTTCTTTTTGCTGTAAGTGAAAAACTGGAATTGCAACACACTGGGCGATACCTTGTTGTAAGCAGGTTAGCTCGGATAATCCACCAGATAAATAGATTTTTGTAAGTGGGGATTGGTGGTGGAAGTCTTCCAGGATGCGTGTAATCCGGAAAATAATCGCTTCAAGCAGGAGTGCAGTAACTTGATGCCGGGTTAGCTCTGAAATCGAGTGAGAAAAATGTATTCCCCAATCGTTACGAAAGTAAGGTGCTCCCAGGCCACTCGATTCAGCCAAGCAAAAAATATTAGTGGTTGCTAAATCATCAATGCAGCATTCACTGATAGGATAAGGAGCTAGTGCTGCGGCAATGGAATTCAGAGTGCCTTCAATGGCAAATTGCGCAGAACGATGATCGTTCTGGTAGATCAATGTTTGTAGATAGCCATTAAATGCGCACGCATCCTTGGCCAGGTAACGGATTACAAAACCGCCGGTGCCCAGATTAACCAAAGCTTCAGATGGGGTATCGGCTATGCTGGCGATGAGTGCTGCTGATTGATCACCTAGGCAAGCTTGTAAGGTCACTGCGTTATCTAAGGTCAGATTCAAGCCGACTGATGGCTTGATGTGTGGGAAAATAGAATGTGGAATATTAAATAGCTGACATAAAGTAGTTGACCATTGTTGTTGATAGATGTCCATGAGTAAGGTGCGTGCAGCCATCGATGCATCCGTCACGAAATGTTGACCGTGTGTCCAGCGCCAGATCAAAAAAGTATCCAACGTGCCTACCAGCCATTCGTTATGAATCAATTTCTCACGCCATCCCGAGTTTTCCTGTAACAAGGTGCAGAGCTTGGGAGCGAAATAATAAGCAGTCAAGCGTAAACCGGTCAGTCTGTGAATTGTTTCCGTCGATGATTGCAGGTGATTGCAGCAGTGTTTCCCTCGATCATCTTGCCAGGAAATAAGCGGAGTAATTGGTTGGCCATCAGCTTTATTCCAAATTAGGAAAGACGAACGCTGACTGCATAACCCCATAGGAGGGGGAATGTCAGTTTGTGCGAGGCATTCTTTAAGCACTTGCTCAGCAATTCCGACATAATCCAATGCATTGCTTTCGTAGTGCCCATGATAAGAATGGATAGCAGGCGCGGGTCGAGTAACGATGTGCTGAAGATTGCCTTGTTGATCCATTAAAGCAGCTTTAATGGATGTCGTGCCTAGATCGAGAGCAACGGCTGAAATTAGTGTGTGATCCATTGTTGATAGCAGTGCTCGATTTCCTGGCGTAGCTGAGCATCGCTCCAATGCATGACACTGGCCACGCGCGAGGCGATATGCTGTAACTCGGATTCTGTTAGCTTGAATAGAATGAGCAATGGCAAGCGGCGGCGTAGCAGATCATCCAGATGTACCACCATTTCAGTACTGGCACAATGCACTAGATCAGCATCAATGAATGGTAAGGATGGAAGTATGCGCTGAGCTAATTCAGTACTTAGCTCGATTCGGCGATAAATCTCTGCGACTCGAATGCCATGACGATGTATTAGCCATCGTGTGCTTTCTGCATCAATTCCCAATTGCGTTGCTCGGTTTTGCACCACTGTTGACCAGTTAGCAAAGTTGTCTTGAGGCGCCCACGGTAAAAATCTTCCCTCGGTTGCGCAAGGTTGGTGATTGCCAAGTTGCTTGCAGACCGTATCGACAATACGAGCAGCATCCTGGCGCGAGGAGGTTATTTTTCCACCGATCGCATAATGAGCGCCATTGGCAGCGGATTTTAGTTCCCAATCGCGACTGATACTAGACGGCGAATTGGGGGATATAGGTTGAGTATCTTGTTTTAAAACCCGTACACCCGCAATAGAGCCGATAATATCGGATCTTGTCCAGGGAATTGCAAGATAATCATTGGCTGCTGCGAGCAGATAATCTATATCAGCATCATCGATCGTGACATCACCGTCTGCAAAATCGGTATCAGTTGTGCCCAATAGCGTCCGACCGTACCAGGGGATCATAAAAAATACCCGACCATCCGACTGGGCGGTGAGCAACAAGGCTTCGTCTTTTAATACGTTGGGCATGATGAGATGAATCCCTTTGGATAAACGACACCACTCCCGCCCCGGCGTTTCTTTCGCTAACCACGAGCCTGTGGTGAATACGATTTGTTGTGCGCTGATTTTTAGCTCAGTCAAGGTGAGTTGGTCTTGAACGATTGCGCCGTCGGCTTTTTTATTGGTTTCCAACAAATGGATTAGCTTACAGTAATTGAGGCAACATGCACCCGCCTGCAAGGCTCCCGCGATGAGTTCCAATACCAGACGGGCATCATCAGTTTGTGCATCGGCATAAGTAAATCCAGCTTTGAGTGCATGTGCTTTGAGAAAAGGAAAATGCTCGGTAAATTTTTTCTGATTAAAATAACAGTGATGCATATTTGGATCAGTATCGTCGGCGAGAAAATCATACAATGTTAAGCCTAATTTTAGCTGCAATCGATTCATGCGCTGGTGTGAGTAAATGGGAATGCCAAACCGTAACGGCCAAACACGATGAGGTGCTGTATGGAGTAGCATTTTTCGTTCTTTGAGCGATTTACTGACTAACTTGAAATCATAGGTTTCCAGGTAGCGTAGGCCACCATGGATCAATTTACTGGAAGCGGAGGATGTGGCGTTCGCCCAATCGCCTTGCTCAACAATGGCTACCTTTAAACCACGCAAGGCAGCATCGTAGGCCGTCCAGGCACCGTATACACCACCGCCACAGATCAACAGGTCGAAGTGCTGGTTTTGCAGTGCTGCAAAATCTCTTTTCATCGATCACGCAGCATCAACGCTTTATCAGGTAAGTCGCTGATGAGAATGTCAACACCGAGTTCAAGTGCTTGATTGATTTCTGCATCGCTGTTGCAAGTATAAACGGCGACACATTTGTCATGATCTCTTAGTAAATTTACTAGCTCAGTACTCAAACGGTTAATAGGTAAGCAGAGACCGTAAAGAAACGTATGATTTGTTAGGACTTGTTGCGCATCGGCAAGCGTCTGCTCGGACTCGAAATTGTAAATCAGAGGAAGTGACGGTTTATACTGATTAGCATACACCAAGCTGGACAGGTTGAATGAAGACACCATGATGTATTGCTCGTGATTTTGAATCAGATCGAGTGTTTGGCGGATTTTTAATTCGTGACGGGAAACGAGTTCCCAGTCACGATTTTTAATTTCGATTAATAAACGGCAGCATTGACGATAAGTTGCTAGAAAATCTTGTAAAGTCATTAAGCCTTCGCTTTCGGATTCAGGATTAATCAGCGCCTTGAGTTGGTGATAATCAAAATCGTCAATGTGTTTATCAATCAGACCGATTTTATCGAGAAAGCGGTCATGCCAAAGGACCGCTATCTCATCTCGAGTTAATTGCACATCCGTTTCGATACCGTCTATTGCATAATCCAATGCTTTGTCAAAAGCACCGCGAGTATTCTCCATTGCTTCCGAGCGCGCGCCGCGGTGAGCAAATATTAAACACTCTTGAGAGTGACGATCGGTTTGTTTTGACATACGTTCATCTTGAATATTCGAATTATGAACTAATTAGCGGCTGTTTTTAGTAACTCAATGATAGTTGGATCTTTGGCAATTTCAACGGCGGTTTTGCCAGTTTTGCTTTTGATTTTTGCATTGGCACCTTTCGCTAATAGCACTTTCACTGCTTCGGTATGATCATGTAGAGCTGCCCACATGAGCGCAGTAATGCCATCATCGTTTTGTAGATCAATTTGAGCGCCATTTTCTAGTAATAATTCGATGATAGGGGTATGTCCGTTTTGTGCAGCCAGAATGAGCGCTGTAAAACCATTGGCCGCTTTATGATCAATTTTTGCACCATGCTTGATTAATGCTTGGGCGACATCGGTATTGCCAATCAATGCTGCCATTGTTAGTGCTGTGGCATCATTCTTGTCTTTCAAATTAACTTTTGCGCCTTTTGTCAATAAGGCATTAACAACGTCTGTATGCCCATTCTGTGCGGCAATATACAGCGCCGTGGTGTCGTTAGCGGCTAACAAATCGATAGGAGAATTTTTGGCTAAGAGCATTTCAACGATAGCTGTGTGACCGTTTCTGGCCGCCATATATAACGCAGTGGTATTGTCAGAAGCCAGTGTGTCGATGGAAGCATTCTTGGCCAGTAATTTCTCAACGATGCTTGTTCTGCCTTCCAATGCAGCGATCATTAAGGCGGTTACTTTATCCTTAGTTTGTAAATTGATATTTGCGCCTTTTGCCATCAAAGCATCGACAATTCCTTCGTGCCCTTTTTGTATAGCTAACATGAGTGCGGTAATACCATCGGTGGTTTGTATGTCAACCTTGGCGCCTTTTGCCAATAGTGCATTGACTACGCCTTCATGACCATTTTTTGCGGCAATAGTAAGTGACGTTGCGCCGCCTTTGTTTTGTAGATCAATCTTTACGTTCTTGTCTAATAACAAATTAACGATATCTGTGTGTCCATACTGAGAAGCAATAATGAGCGCATTAAATCCCATTTCATTTTGCAGATTAGGATCAATGCCTTTTTCGATTAATTGATTGATTGTTTCTGGTTTTCCTGCAAATGCGGCTTTGAGAAATTCGATGTTGTCGTCTTCTGCAAAAGCGCTGGTTACAGGAGTCAGCAGCGATGCCGTGGCAATCGCAAATATTAAGAATGTGCGCGTATAATTAACTAAGTTTTTTATATAATTCATTGATTACACCTATGTCTGGCATTTTGTTATTAGCTCTTGGGCTGGTTGATGGAGTCACTGATTCATACTTGAATCAATAATTGATTATTCACTTTCATTTTTTAAGGATAGATTGTTGCCAAGTTCCTAATTTCAAGATAAAAGCAATTAATCAGCTATTTTATAGGATTCAGAATTAATGGACGATTACAATACCGTTTTACAATTTTATGAAGTCAGAAATGAATTAAGAACTGGTTGAAAAAAGTCTAAATTCAGAAGAAAACCCCAAGGTCAGTATTTTACCCAGAAATATTGGTTTTAAGGGCTAATTGTTTGGGATGGTTATAAAAGTTGTATTTTAAAAATTCTGGATATTTGACAAAATATGAGAAAAATAACTGCTTGCGCAGAATGTGACTGAAATTTATTTTGCTGCTCCTAAAAATTACCTTAACTAGATACTTATGGATGATTGGATAATTCCGAATTGGCCTGCACCGCGTAATGTGAGGTCGCTCTTTACCACACGTGCTGGCGGTGTCAGTACGGGTAATAATGGGAACTATGCTTCGTTAAATCTGGGAGAGCACGTCAAGGACAATTGGGCAGATGTTGAATGTAATCGAGCGATATTAAGTCGTTACTTGCCAAGTGAGCCTAAATGGTTGAAGCAAGTGCATGGTACTTTTCCTATTTGCATAGAGGACACAACAGTGGCAATTCCAGAAGGGGATGCGGTTTTCAGCCGTCAACGTGGAGTCGTTTGTGCAATCATGGTGGCCGATTGTTTGCCGATATTTTTGTGCGATAAAGCCGGCACTACAGTTGGTATTGTACATGCGGGGTGGCGAGGGTTGGCTGGTGGTGTCATTGAGCAATCCATTGCTGCAATGCGAGTGGACCCTAATCAACTGATGGCGTGGTTGGGACCGGCCATTGGTCCGTGTCACTTTGAAGTGGGAGCAGATGTTTTCGACGCGTTCGTTAATCATGGTACGCAAGCGACTGAAGCTTTTGTGCCTAGTCAAACATTGCATGAAAAAAAATGGCTGGCGAATATTTTTTTGCTAGCACGCCAGCGGCTATCCAGTATTGGTGTGACCGAAATTTCTGGCGGAGGAGTCTGCACATTCAGTGATCGAACACGTTTCTTTTCTTATCGCAGAGATGGCGAAACTGGACGTATGGCTGCATTGGTCTGGCTCGAGTAATGTATTTAACTTGTTAAGTTATTGTCTGGCAACAGCGTATAATCCTGCCTTTCCTTTTTATTAACGTTATGTCAACGCTTACCTGGATTATTGTCGCCAGCTTGCTTGGCGGGATATTAAGCTTATTGTGCGCAGCAGTACTAGCATTTCATGCCCGTGTATCGTGGCTCTCAATGTTGGTGTCTTATGCTATTGGCGCTTTGCTGGGAGCCGCCTTTCTCAATACGCTGCCGGAGGCTTTCGAGCTTTCTGATAATCCGTCGCAAGTAACCATGACAGTATTGATTGGGATTTTAATCTTTTTTATTTTGGAAAAGTTAGTGTTGTGGCGTCATTGTCACTTGGAAGATTGTGAAGCGCATGATCCCTCGCATGGTTTCGCTGCAACTACTGTAGCGCATGAACATGATTATGGACGTAGCGGAATGATGATTATTGTGGGCGATACCTTTCACAATTTTGTGGATGGTATTTTGATAGCTACGGCTTTTATGGTTGATGTGCAACTTGGTATTGTGACCTCCATTGCAATTATTGCACATGAAATCCCGCAGGAAGCCGGTGATTTTATTATTCTCCTGAATTCAGGTTATACGCGTCGTATGGCATTTTTGATGAATTTGCTATCCAGCTTTGCTACCTTGGTAGGGGGTGTATTGGCCTATTTTATGCTCCATAAGATGAATTTTTTAGTACAACCTTTGTTGGGATTGGCTTCAGCCAGCATGATTTATGTCGCCATGTCAGACTTGATTCCAGGGTTGCATAAGCGTCCTGAGATTGATGCAACAATTCAGCAGGTTATCTTGATTTTGTTGGGAATCTCATCTATTTGGTTGGTGGGGAATACATTTGCACATTCCTAGCTGGATGGGTAGCGATTAATTCTAAGTATGAGGATATGAAATGATAAGAAGTTTTTCTGTATTTGTGTTGCTACTTTTTTATACTACTATTCTTCATGCCGATGAAGCGAATATTCTTGAAAAGATTCAGAGCAGCGCGCGATCTTGGCTTGAATTGGTTGATGCTGGAAAATTCAAACAAAGCTGGGAAAATGCATCTCCCTTATTTAAGGCAAAGAACTCTGAATCTGATTGGATCAAGTTTATAGACCAAATCAGAACACCTCGTGGGGGAATCGGCGCCAGGTATATAGCAACCGCAGCTTCTGCAAGTTCATGGTCTGACTATCCTGATGGAGAATATGTTGTGCTCCAGTTCTACACAACGTTCATAAAAAAAGGGTTAGCCATGGAGACAGTAACCCTGGTTAAGAGTCAAGAGGGGGCATGGCAATTTCTGGAATACTCAATTAAGTGAAATCGAAAGATATCTAGACTAGAGGGTCTGGTTTGTTGTTTCAGTATTGCTAACGAATCTTTTTCGATAATTGTTGGTGTTGTCGTTTGGAATGATTACTGTGCCGTAGATAAACCCACCCCTTTAAACCCCTCAGAAACACGATAATATACTCGACGTACAGGAGTCCCATATCGTTCAATAATACGATATTCAATAGTACCAGGTCGGTCAAGCATCTCATTAACCTCAATACCTGTTCGAGTTTTCTCTAAATCATGGCGCTTCATGCCAACTTGAATGATGGGGCGGTCGGTAGGCGGTTGAGAGGGAAACCAGAACTCATACATTACACCACTATCGCCAAACATATTACGTGAGCGAATATCCAACTGTGTTCCTTCGCCGTGAGTATAAAAAGATAAAGCGCTAGCAACGGACCATTTGCTCATACCGACAACAATAGGTTCTTTGCCAGTTTGATTTCTAACTTCTTCGGCAATTTGCTTAATTTCAGTAGCTGTTTCACGCCAGAAATAGTGTTCTGTGAGTAATTGGTAGGGTATACCTGGAATTCCTAATACTACATAGTGCAGCACAAATGCATAAGCAAAGATGCAAGCAATGATCGTTAATCGCCAAGCTGCTTGTATGCGCCTGGTCAAGATACTCAGATGATCAGTTTGGCCAATCATCCAAGCGATGGTGGGTAATATTGCGAGCCAAATTGGCGCAGTCCAATGAAATCTTGGCAAGTCAAAAGTACTGAGTATGAAACAGATAAATATGGGAACTCCGGTGAAAACCTGCACAAATAAGTGCCGCCTGCATTCAAGTCGCTGACTATCATGTTGCTTGGCCGAAAACAGAGCCAATACAGCGGCAATAAAACCGATCGGGGTTAGCAGTATGACGATGTGGAGAATTAAATGGTGTACAGAAAACTGATAACTGTCTGCTAACACTCGATTTGATTGGAACGCAAATGATATCCAATTATTTTCATAGTTCCAGATAATGACAGGTGAGAAAAGTATTAATGCCAATAGTGCCGCTAGATATGGATGAGGGCGTTTCATCCAGCGACGTGCAGATGGGTCTATGATGACAAATACCAATGCTGCAATACCCAATAATCCCAGTGTGTATTTAGATAATAATCCCAAACCGAAGGCAATTCCCATACCTAACCAAGCAGAGTTTTTGCCGGCGACTAATGCACGTTCCATGTAATAAAGTGTGGCGGCCCAAGCTGCAATGAGAGGTGCATCGGGTATCATTAATAAGCCGGAGGTAAATCCTATCGGTAGAATGGCCAACAATAATACCGCGCGCATCGCAGTGGATTTGTTGTACAGATTCTGCGCCAATGCGTATAGATAAGCCATGGCGAACAGACCGCAAAGCAGGGCGCCGATACGCACACCAAATTCATTGTGTCCTAGAATTGATGTGCCCAGCCAAATTAACCAAGCAACCATGGGGGGATGATCATAGAAACTCAGATCCATGTGCTGGGCATATTGCCAGTAATAAGCTTCATCTGGAATAAGTTGTGCCAAACCAAAATAAACTAAACGCAACAGTATGATAAATATTACGATACCTATTGCTGCTGTGCGCCAGCGTATTTCCAATGAAGGAAGGTCCTTTTCACTGGGAAATACATAAAACGCTGAACCCAGGTAGTTTACGGCTGCAGTGGCAATAATGGCTGGAAAAATTGCCAGTAGAGGGGGTACATGCCAGACATAAACCAATAGAGCCAGTACACCCCCACGTAATAATAATGCGAATGCACCAACTGTCAGAAAGCGACCGAATTTATTCCATTGAAGATAGCCTGCGTGATGTTCACGAAAGGCCCATTTTGAATTGAATGTATAATTGATGGTCGCGGCCACAAAGAAACTGACGAAATGAGCCAAAGCAAGTCCGGCATCACGACCAATCATCCACTGAAAAACGAATGCATCAATCAATACGCCAAATAGCCCTACCGCAGCGAAGCGACCTGCTGTGTTTAGTGTGACCGTACCGCCCGCTAATGTTATTAGGCGCTGCACATAAGCTTGTTGGTGAGAGAAAGATAGCTTGGAAGTACCGTGTGTCCGATCATGAAAACAAATAGGTACTTCGGTGATGCGAAGTTTGCCTTGATTGGCCATGAGCAATTCAAGCAGAATCTTGTAACCGCGTGCATTGTTAGAAATACTTGCAGCTAATTCACGACGGAATGAAAAGAAACCAGACGTGGCGTCATTAACATCACAAATTGGGCGCGCTATCCAGCCCCCTATGCGTGACAGTAGTTGTCGATGCATTGGCCAATTCTCTGTGCTGCCTCCAGCAATATACCGGCTGCCAACGACAACATCATAATTGCCGTTTAATACGGGAGTGACAATGGATAATAAGCTCTCCGGCGGATGGCTCAGATCCGCGTCCATGACAACAATAACATCACTTCCGGCTGAAGCTACTCCTGCTAGTATCGAAGCGGTAAGATCCGGTTTTTCTTTCCGCTCAATCAAGTGAACATTCGATTGATTTTTCCAGGCTCGTACTTTGTCGGGTGTGCCATCAGTGGAACCATCATCGACAAAGATGATTTCAAAGCTAGCAGGGCTAAGATTTAGTGCGAATAAGCGAGTTAAGAGTAAATCTATATTCTCAGATTCATTCAATGTGGGTACTACGATGGAAAATTGAGTCATGTAGCTCCACAGATTAGAATTGACACTTGTTTATTGGCGGCATGATTTTATTTTTGTTGCTTCTGATATTTATTTACCGCTTTATTATGATCTGCCAAATTGGTGGAAAATTGAGACGCTCCATTTCCTTTTGCGACAAAGTACAGCGCATCTGTTTCAGTAGGATTGAGGGCTGCACGAATAGACGCTAAACCTGGTAAGGCGATGGGTGTAGGCGGCAAACCTGGGCGAGTATAAGTGTTGTATTCTTGATCTGCAAGTAGATCTTTTTTGCGTAAATTTCCATCAAACTGTTCGCCCATACCATAGATAATGGTTGGATCGGTTTGCAAACGCATACCTTTGCGTAGCCGATTAATAAAAACACCGGCTATTTCAGTGCGATCACTTTCAACCCCAGTTTCTTTTTCTATGATGGAAGCAAGAATAAGTGCTTCATAGGGCGTAGCTAAAGGGAGTGATTGGGAACGTGACGGCCAATTGGTTTCTAAATGATTCTTCATGGTTTGGTATGCACGTTGCAAAATATCGATATCGCTACTACCTTTAATAAAAAAATAGGTATCTGGGAAAAACAGTCCTTCAATAGCCGTTTCACTAGCGCCAATGTGCTGTAGAATTTGTTGATCGCTTAAGTTGTTGATAGTGCTTTCTATGGCTGGATGCTCATTTAAAACTTTTCTGAGTTGGGCGAAAGTCCAACCTTCAAGGAATTTTATTTGATTCTGCTTTACATTGCCTTTTATCAGATAGTCTAACAATTCTATCTGAGAAAGATTAGCGGTCAGCTCGTAATCGCCCGCTTTGATGGCTGATTCTTGATTCATATAACGTGCTAATAGTACCAATGACCATTTGCTGGGAATAATTCCCGCATCGGTAAGTTGCTGCGAAACCTGTTTGAGATTACTACCGGGTTGAATAGAAAACTCATACGGTGTGGTAGGCAGTGCAATATTGGAATGAACATGAAGATAAAACCATCCGGTAAACAGGATGGTTATCGACAATATTAAAATAAGAAGGCGTTTTAGCGTACGCATGCGCCAAAGATCAGAAGTTATACTTTACGGAAAACAAGCGTTCCGTTAGTTCCTCCAAAACCGAAGGAGTTCGATAATGCAACTTTAATACTCATATCTCTTGCGGTATTAGGAATGTAATCCAGATCACACTGAGGATCCTGATTGACGAGATTAATAGTAGGAGGAGCAATTTGGTGATGTAACGCAAGTGCAGTAAAAATCGCTTCTACGCCACCGGCAGCGCCCAATAAATGCCCAGTCATTGATTTTGTGGAATTGACAGCAATTTTATTTGCATGACCTCCAAAACAACGTTTGACTGCAATTGTTTCAGCAATATCTCCCAATGGAGTTGATGTGCCGTGAGCGTTAATGTAATCAACTTCTGTCGTACTTATGCCCGCATTTTTAAGTGCATTTGACATGCAGCGCGCTGCACCCTCGCCATCATCGCAAGGCGCTGTCATATGATATGCGTCGGCGCTCATGCCAAAACCAGCTAATTCGGCGTAGATTTTTGCACCGCGGCGTTTGGCGTGTTCAATTTCTTCCAGTACCAATATTCCGGCACCTTCACCCAATACGAAACCATCACGATCCTTATCCCATGGACGGCTAGCTAGTGCTGGATTATCATTACTCACGGATAAAGCTTTTGCAGCAGCAAATCCGCCAATTGCAAGTGGTGTGACACATGATTCTGCACCACCGCATACCATGACGTCGGCATCGCCATATTCAATCATGCGAGCCGAGTTGCCAATGCTATGCGTAGCGGTGGTGCATGCTGTAACAATTGCCAAGTTGGGACCCTTGTAGCCATACATGATGGATAAGTTACCGGCAATCATGTTGATAATCGTGCTGGGAATAAAAAAAGGTGATATTTTCCGTGGACCACCCGCGTGGTACGCGGTATCCGTATTCTCGATCATGGGCAAACCACCGATGCCTGAACCAATATTGACACCGATTCGCTCTGAATCAAGGTGAGTGATTTCTTCAATACCTGCATCCTTAACAGCTTGAATTGCTGCAGCCATGCCATAATGAATAAAGATATCCATACGACGGGCTTCTTTAGCTGATAAATATTGTTGAATATCAAAATCTTTTACTTCACCCGCAATCTGAGAGGTGAAGTTTGATGCATCAAAGCGAGTAATCCGAGTGATGCCTGATTTCCCGGAGATAATATTCTCCCATGCACTTGATACTGTATTTCCAACGGGCGACACAATTCCTAACCCGGTAACCACTACCCTACGTTTGGACAAAATAACTCCACTTGCATATGCACTTAGAAAACAGGATACTAATTTGTGTTAGCGGTGACGTAATCGATTGCTTCCTGAACGGTATTTATTTTTTCTGCTTGTTCATCTGGAATTTCGCATTCAAATTCTTCCTCTAGCGCCATGACCAGTTCGACCGTATCAAGGGAATCTGCTCCCAGATCATTGACAAAAGATGATTCATTCTTGACTTCTGCTTCATTAACGCCGAGTTGCTCAGCAACAATTTTTTTAATACGCTGCTCAATATTTTCCATCTAGGTACTTCCTTTCAGGTAAGAAAAACTTATTTATTCTAACAAATTTTCAGTGTTAGCAAAACTGAAATGACTATAATACGAAATTTTAGTGATTGCGAAATGCCATGAATTAATCATGCAGCACGAAAAGAATTTGCTGCTCAATTTACTTTCCAATTCTTCAAATCACTTAGTAATCTTATATTAATCCATATACATGCCACCGTTAACGTGTAATGTAGTGCCGGTAATATAGCCAGCAGCATATGAAGCTAGGAATGCTACTGCCGAAGCGACTTCTTCAGGACGTCCCAATCGTCCTAATGGAACGTGTTGAATTAAAGTCTGCTGATGTTCATTGGATAGTGACCGAGTCATGTCAGTATCAATAAAACCTGGTGCTACACAATTGACGGTAATGTTGCGACTGCCCACTTCACGTGCCAGCGATTTACTAAAACCAGATATACCCGCCTTGGCAGCGGCATAATTTGTTTGCCCCATATTGCCCATTGAGCCGACAACAGAAGAAATGTTGATAATCCGTCCATAGCGGGCTTTCATCATGGCGCGAAGAACAATACGACTTAAACGGAATACTGATTTTAGATTAGTTTCTATAATTTCGTCCCATTCTTCGTCTTTCATACGAACTAGCAGATTGTCACGCGTTATTCCTGCGTTATTAACCAGTATGTCGATTTCACCGAATTTCTCTTTAATGATCTTCATCGTATCATTAATTTGGTCGGTATCGTTTACATTCAGAGCAATACCTATTCCTTTAACATCCGCTTTTTCCAAGTATTGACTAATTGCGCTGGCGCCATTTTCAGTAGTTGCTGTGCCAATCACGATGGCACCTTGCTGGCCTAGTTTAAGCGCGATTGCTTGTCCAATGCCTCGACTGGCCCCAGTTATCAATGCTATTTTATTTTCCAAAATCATATCTCCATCAATAGAACCATGACTGTGAGTAGTGAATGCTCATTACTTGTTATTTCAATTTAAGCTATTAATAGCCTGCTTGATTGCTTCACTATCTGCTAAAGGTAATTGTTGTAAATTTGAATTTATACGTTTGTTCAGTCCAGCTAATACTTTACCCGGACCGCATTCGACGATGTTCGATACAGCAGCGACGGAGAAAGCCTGAATAGTGTCTACCCACCGGACAGGACTGATAAGTTGCTGAATCAGAATTTGCTTGATAGAGGCTACATCAGAGTGAGTTTTTACATCGACATTATGCAAAATTGGGATTTTAGGTACTTGTAGTGTTAAGTGCGCTAACTGTCTCTGCATCGTTTCAGCAGCCGGCTGCATTAGCGAGCAATGTGAAGGGATGCTCATGGGTAACATGATGGCGCGTTTTGCACCCTTTGATTTAGCTAGTTCGATGCCTCGCAAAATAGCACTCTTATGTCCCGCGATGACCACTTGACCCGGTGAATTGAAGTTTGCGGGTTCCAGCAAATCTCCATTGCCGAGACTCGTTATTTCGTCACATATCGATTGAATAGCCTGATCATCCAATCCCAGTATTGCAGCCATTCCACCGATTCCTTCTGGTACAGCGTCTTGCATTGCCTGTGCACGTAATCGTACTAGGGTTAATGCTTCGGAAAAACTGAGCACTTCAGCAACGACGAGTGCAGTATATTCACCTAGGCTGTGCCCAGCTAATAGTGCAGGTTGAGGTCCCCCTAAGGTAGTCCATGCGCGATAAACTGCAACTCCAGCCGTTAACATCAGTGGCTGAGTATTGATGGTTAAATTGAGTTCATCGGCAGGTCCTGTATTGGCCATTGACCAGAAATCCTGTTTCAGAATGTCAGAGGCTTCTTTGAAAGTTTCTTGAATGATGGATAAATCTGAATATCCATTCATCATGCCAACGGATTGCGATCCTTGGCCTGGAAAAACAAATGCAAATGTCATAGATTACCAGCGCAGTAATACTGCTCCCCATGTGAAACCACCGCCAACACCTTCCAGTAAAACCAGTTGATTAGGTTGAATACGCCCATCACGGACTGCGATATCTAGAGCAAGCGGGATAGAAGCCGCAGAAGTATTGCCCTGTTTGTCGACGGCAACAACAACTTTATCCATCGGTATTCCAAGTTTCTTGGCAGTGGATTTTATAATACGGATATTTGCCTGATGCGGGATTAACCAGTCAATATCTGTGGTTTGCAGATTATTTTTAGATATAGCTTCTTGTACAACTTCTTCCAGAACTTTGACAGCGAATTTGAAAACGGTATTGCCTTCCATGTTTATGTAGGGACTACCTTGTACCTTTCCGCCACTGATGCTGGCAGGCACAGACAGAATATTACTGTAACTGCCGCTGGCATGAAGATGTGTGGATAAAATGCCAGGCTGCTCGCTCTGCGAAAGTACGACTGCTCCTGCGCCATCACCAAATAAAACACAGGTGCTTCGATCGTTCCAGTCAAGAATTTTGGAGTAAATTTCGGCGCCAACCACTAAAGCATTCCGACATTTACCGGAGCTAACAAACATGTCCGCTGTAGCCAAAGCATATACGAAACCGCTACAGACGGCTTGTACATCGAACGCAGGGCAATTTTCTATACCCAGTTTGTTTTGCAGAATACAAGCGGTACTTGGAAAAATCATATCTGGTGTCGTGGTGGCGACGATGATGAGATCAATATCTTTGTTGGATACACCGGCCGCTTTCATAGCATGCTGACTAGCATATAATGCTAGGTCGCTGGCTACTTGGTCGTCGCGTGCAATATGCCGCTGAGTAATCCCTGTGCGCGTCCGTATCCATTCGTCACTGGTATCGACCATGCTTTCCAGGTCATGGTTGGTGAGTATCTTTTCTGGTAAATAGCTGCCTGTTCCGATGATTCGTGAATACATTATTTTGTCATTTTTCTGAAGAATGTTGAGAAAGCTCTGCTACTCGTTCACTAATGCGCCGCAGCATTCCGCCACGAACTTCATCAGCTGCGCGCTTAATGGCAAAACCGAAAGCATATTTATCAGCAGAACCGTGGCTTTTAATAACAATACCGCGTAAGCCTAATAGGCTGGCGCCGTTATATCGGCGATGATCCACTCGACGTTTAAAGGAGTTTATAACTGGCATTGCAATGACACCAGCCAGTTTTGTCAGTAAATTACGCTTAAATTCTTCGCGTAAATAAGTTGCTAGCATTTGCGCCAGACCTTCTGAGGTTTTTAAGGTGATATTGCCAACAAAACCATCACAAACCACGACATCGGTTGTTCCTTTGTAAATATCGTTACCTTCAACATTGCCATAAAAATTAAGCCCGCTATTACGTAATAATTCAGCGGCTTGTTTAACGATCTCGTTGCCTTTGATTTCTTCTTCGCCTACGTTGAGTAACCCAACACTTGGAGATAATTTGTCTTCAACTGAAGATACCAAGGAAGCACCCATGACGCCAAATTGGAGTAAATGTTCCGCAGTGCAATCTACGTTAGCACCCAGATCCAGTATATAGGTATGCCCGGTAACAGTAGGCAATATGACAGCAAGAGCGGGTCGGTCAACGCCAGGAAT
Organism: Nitrosomonas sp.; assembly: GCA_024281695.1. GTDB lineage: Bacteria > Pseudomonadota > Gammaproteobacteria > Burkholderiales > Nitrosomonadaceae > Nitrosomonas. The sequence continues at coordinate 19,619 of JAMXAE010000023.1, forward strand.
TGTTTTTAATACAAATCGAGAAGTTGCCAGTAATGCGCCTGTATTACCTGCACTGATACAAGCCTGCGCTTCTCCCGTTTTGACGAGATTAATTGAAACGCGCATCGAAGAGTCTTTTTTGCCGCGCAAGGCCAGTGCAGGAGACTCATCCATGCCGACGACTTCACTGGCTGGATGCAATCGAATTCTGGGGCCTAATAAAGAACGAGCAGCATGTAATTCTGCTTCGATAGCATCAGAAATGCCGACAAGAATAATATTGGCTTCAGGGTCACGGCGCAAATAATCAACCGCGGCTGGGACTGTTACATGAGGGCCATGATCACCACCCATACAATCTATCGCTACAGTAATATCCAATTTCGGTGCTCGTATAACTGGAGGAAACTACGCACTTAAAGCAGCTTGTAGCAATCGATGTTACTTAGTCGTTTTTGGTTTTAACAACTTTTTTGCCGCGATAGTATCCATTAGGGCTGATATGGTGGCGTAAATGTACTTCTCCTGTACTTGATTCTATGGCTAGCGGTGGGTTAGTCAGAAAATCATGCGAACGATGCATACCTCGTTTCGAAGGGGATTTTTTGTTTTGTTGGACTGCCATGTTATTAACTCCTTGAATTTAATTTGTCTTTTTTAGTGCTGCTAATGCCGAGAATGGATTCGCCGATGGTGTTTTATCAGTTAAGTCATTGTCAATTGAGTCTGGTTTATGTAGTTTGCATTTGCCATCTGGATGACGTGATGATATTGGCAAGCCGAGAATTATTTCATCTTCAATTAAATTTAACACATCCATGTCATGTGTTGCTAAAATGGCTTCTAATGTATCGTCTTCATCAATTTGGTTAAGTTCTACTTCAGTTTTGACCAGTAGTAAAAATGTTCGAACATCTACTGTATGTGTTAATTTGTCAAGACAACGCTGGCAGATTAGGTGTATCTTTCCTTTAATTTCAAGGTATAGACCTGGGTTATGATTTTTATCGAGCTGACCACTAATTCGATAAGCTATTTCACCCTTCCTGTCGAACAAAAAATCATGCAGACGCACAAGCTCTAACACCGGGATTTTATCATGATGTATACCCGCATTGCGCACAAAATCAAGAGAGTCTATCACAAATCGTACAGACATAAGGCGCGCATGTTATATTTTTTAACTTTAAGTGTCAAAGGAAACGAAGGAAATTTTGAAAACACAAGTTATTACTCAGAAAATTATATTGGGATCCAGTTCAATTTATCGCAAGGAGTTGCTTCAGCGATTACAGATTCCTTTTGAAGCAATCAGTCCACAAGTTAATGAAAACCCTTTATTTAATGAATCACCCGAAGAGACTGCTTTGCGGCTTGCAGAAGCAAAGGCGCGCGAGGTTGCTAGAATCTATCCACAGGCGCTTATTATAGGCTCGGATCAAGTGGCAACGCTAGGGAATTATCGTCTTGGTAAGCCACTAAATTATATTAGAGCAACCGAACAGCTACGGTTATTAAAAGGTAAAGAGGTTGTTTTTTATACGGCCTTGTGTCTGCTGAATAGTTCTACTGATCGACTACAGACATGTGTCATTCCTTATTATGTGAAATTTCGACAATTTAATGATCAACAGATTGAAAATTATCTGCTTAAAGAACAACCTTATCATTGCGCAGGCAGTGCAAAATCTGAAGGGCTAGGTATTGCACTCATTGAACGAATGACTGGAGATGATCCTAATGCATTGATTGGATTGCCACTCATTGCCCTAGTGGACATGTTGGCTCGTGAAGGTGTGGCAGTTATTTAAGATCGAAGGTTTTTATAGAAAATTCTAAATTGCAAATATTCGAATAATGTGAAATGATTATGGCGAAGTGACATTTCACTTAACATAAAATTAGATCCTATGTGGAGACATCCCGTTTATCCTGTTATCTTTATACTGATTGTCAGTATACTGACGAATGGGCTGAGTTTATCCTTTAGGAGTGAAGTATTTACCCATGAGCTGGATCATATCCGTCAGGCACTGTCTCCCGATCCATCGACACATTTAGAATTGCATCGAAACAACGTTACCAGGGATGGCGCAGATCTTGATGCAGCAACTCATTTATGTTTGCATTCGGCAGGGCAGTTTCAACCTTTTTTCTTTCATTCCTTTCCACTAATCCCTGATCAGATAGCAACAGAAATTGTAACCGTATTTATTTCTGCGATCATTCCTGAAACAATTCCAGATTTGCCTCTCCGTCCTCCTAGAAGCATCGCTCTAAGCTAAATTTTAACTATGTTGTTGTGAGTCGTTTTCTCTGATTCATGGCAGTGTTAACGGGTCAATTCGGATTTGTCTTGTAACCTGTTTTATATATGCTTAAGCACATGCGGAGGAATTCCATGAAATTGAGCAATCTGTTCATAGCATTATGCGATTGGGTATTATCAGAATTGCGAATGTTGCTATTACTGAGTGCTATCTTATTACTGAGTTTCTCATCTCAGATAAAAGCGGATGCTGATTTATCGAGTGTTTCATCCCGGAAAATAAAAAATTATTCAGCCGACTCAATGGTAAATAGTAATGTGGGGAATGATCTTACCTTAAGGGACGCCATTAATCTTGCATTACTGCAGAATCCTGAGTTGGCAGCATTTTCCAGAGAAATTCGCGCACTGGAAGGGTTAACCCTGCAAGCTGGGTTACTTAAGAACCCGGAATTGAATTTGAATGTTGAGAATGCGGGAAATGTACAAAAGCTGACTGGTGACATCAATTCGGCTAGTGGAGTATCACAAGAAGTCGTACAGCAATTGTCGACGATTCGTATCTATCAACTGATAGAACTCGGCGGTAAGCGTGCTGCCCGGGTTAATGCCGCTTTGCTGGGCGAAGAATTGGCTGCCAAAGATTATGAAATCAGGCGAATTGACATTATCTTTAGGGTCGCCAATGTATTTGCTGAAGTACTTGCTGCGCAAGAGCGGCTGAGACTTGCTGAGGAAACCAAGCAAGTAGCGCAAAACGTAGTAAGTACCGTGACGGAACGCGTGCAGGGCGGGAAAGTCGCGCCTATCGAGGAAACCAGAGTTAAGGTAGGGCTATCGACTACGCGTATTGAACTGGAGCAAGCGCAACGCGACTTAACAGGTGCGCGCAAACGATTGGCGTTATTGTGGAATAGCTCTTCACCGCAGTTTAATAAGGCTCTGGGAAATCTTGAAACGCTGATTGCGCCGCCTAATTTTCAAACGTTGGAAGAACGCGTTTTAAGTAATCCGATGGCATTGCGTGCCATGAAGAATATCGAACAGCGTAAAGCGTTGCTGGAAGTGGAGCAAACGCGAAGTGTACCCAATCTGACTGTGAATGCGGGTGCCGTTCATCACGCGCAGCTGGGTGGAACTACTATTGTGGCAGGCTTGCAAATACCCTTGCCGATATTCGATCGCAATCAAGGTAATCTCAAAGACGCCTATCAACGCGTGGACAAAGCGGTGGATGAGCAAATGGCCACTGAGTTACGGCTAAAAACCGAGCTTGCGCAGTCTTATGAAACGATGTCAGCGGTATGGAATGAAATTAATATATTGCGTGACGAAGTACTGCCTGGCGCCAAAAGTGCTTTTCATGTGACGCGCAGAGGGTATGAATTAGGAAAGTTTGGTTTACTGGAAATGCTAGATGCACAACGTATTCTCTTTCAGAATCAGCTTCTCTATGTGCGTGCACTGGCAAACTATCAGCGCCTGGTGAATGACATCGAGCGCCTGATTGCGGGGCCTATCGATAGCATCAAGCCGAATCATGAAATCAACATCCGCCAACCGTAGCGGCGGGAAAAAAGTTAAGGATTAAATTATGAACAAAACGCGATGGATGCCAATCCTGATTGTGATTGCCATAGGGATTGTAGTGGGCGGGTTGATTCTAACATTGGACAAGCCTTCTGCGGTGCCAGAAGAAATGGCGAGCACCAATACCCATGAAAAATTAGCTGTAAATCAACCGAGCGTTGGGCCAAGAGGCGGTAAGTTATTCACCGATAGTGATTTCAGCGTGGAGCTGACGATCTTCGAGAAAGGCGTGCCGCCGCAGTTCCGGGTTTATCTGTATGAAAAGGGTAAGTTGTTGCCACCAACTGCTGCCAATGTCGCAATTACATTATCCCGACTGGGAGCGCCCGCACAATTGTTCAAATTCATTCCCGAAGCGGATTATCTGCTGGGAGATCAAATAGTGGAAGAACCTCATTCATTTGATGTTGCCATTGCAGCCGAGAGCAATGGCAAGATTATGCGCTGGAGCTATAGCCAGATTGAAGGACGAGTGGAAATGCCGACTGATATGCTCAAAAGCATCGGTGTTGAGATTCTGACGGCGGGGCCAGCCATTATTAAACCGAAATTGAAACTGCCGGGTGAAGTGATATTCAATGAACATACCATTGTGCGGGTAGTGCCACGGGTTGCCGGTTTGGTGACTTCCGTTCAAGGCCATCATGGTCAGCACGTGAAAAAGGGCGAGGTGCTGGCGATCATCGAAAGCCCCATGCTAGCGGATTTGCGCAGTCAGTATTATGTTGCCAAGAAGCGGCTGGGACTGACAAGAGCCACCTACGAGCGCGAGAAACAATTATGGGAAGAAAAGATTAGCGCAAAGCAGGATTTTCTTTTGGCGCAAGAGCTATGGAACGAAGCGGAGATCGCGCTGGAGTTGGCGGCTACGAAGTTGAGTGCACTGGGTGTGCAACCGGAATCGAATCATTCAAAGACAAACATTGCACGTTATGAAATACGTTCACCCATTTCCGGGATCATTATCGCTAAAGCCATTGCATTGGGGGAAGCGCTCAAAGAAGACAGGGAAATTTATACCATCGCGGATGTGTCTACCGTGTGGACGGCTATTACGGTTTACCCAAAAGATTTGAATGTGGTCAAGGAAGGTCAGAAAGTTGCGGTAAAAGCGACTGCTTACGAGGTGGAAAGTGAAGGGACCGTTACTTATATTTCGACGCTAATCGGTGGGCAAACCCGCACCGCAACAGCCCGGGTCGAATTGGATAATCAGGAAGGCAAATGGCGTCCCGGCATGTTTGTGACTGCCGAATTGGTAGCCGAAGAAATCCAGGTGCCTGTCGCTGTTTCAATGGCTGCCATTCAAACGCTACGCGATTGGTCAGTGGTATTCGGCCGTTATGATCACTATTTCGAGGTTCGTCCTTTGGAATTGGGACGTAATGACGGCGAAATGGTTGAGGTATTGAAGGGACTGTCTTCCGGAGAGCAATACGCTGGCGGTAACAGTTTCGCTATCAAGGCAGAATTGGGCAAAGCAGGCGCTAGTCACGACCATTAAACCGATGTTCTAATCGAGGCGACCATCATGTTCGAACGCATTCTACATATATCCATTTATCAGCGCGCCATCGTGCTGATGGCCGTGATGATGATGGCGATCATCGGCGCGTACAGTTATCAGAAATTGCCCATCGATGCGGTGCCTGATATCACCAATGTGCAGGTTCAAATTAATACCAACGCGCCGGGCTATTCGCCGATTGAGGCGGAGCAACGCATCACGTTTCCGATCGAGACCATCATGGCGGGCTTGCCTCATCTCGACTATACCCGCTCCATTTCACGTTACGGGTTGTCGCAGGTCACGGTGATTTTTAAAGACGGTACCGATGTTTATTTTGCGCGCCAGCAGGTTAGTCAACGCATCCAGGAAGCGAAAGGCCGTTTACCGATCGGCATTGAGCCGATGATGGGGCCTATTTCCACGGGTTTGGGTGAAATTTTCATGTGGACTGTAGACGCCAAGCCGGGCGCGAAAAAACCGGATGGCTCGGAATATACAACTACCGATTTGCGTGAAATCCAAGATTGGGTCATCCGGCCGCAATTGCGTATGGTCAAAGGCGTGACAGAAATTAATACGGTGGGTGGTTATGTCAAGCAGTTTCATGTGGTGCCTTACCCGGAGAAAATGATTGCTTTCGGGCTGGGATTAATCGATCTGGTGACTGCCTTGGAACGTAACAACCTGAATGTGGGAGCCGGTTATATTGAAAAAAGTGGAGAACAATATCTGGTTCGCATACCGGGGCAAATCGCGAATCTGAATGAAATCGGCAATATTATTCTGGGTTCCAGGCAAGGAACGCCGATTCGCGTGAAGGATGTCGCGGATATTCTGATCGGCAAGGAGCTACGCACCGGTGCCGCCACGCAGAATGGCAAAGAAGTGGTACTGGGAACGGTGCACATGCTGATTGGAGAAAATAGCCGACTCGTGGCTCAAGCCGCAGCTAAAAAATTAGAGGAAATCAATCGTAATTTACCGGAAGGCATCGTCACCACACCGGTGTATGACCGTACCACCTTGGTGGAGAAGACCATTCATACGGTGGCGAAAAATCTGCTGGAAGGCGCGGCGCTGGTGATTGTGGTTTTACTGCTGTTTCTCGGCAACATGCGCGCGGCACTGATTGCGGCG
>JAMXAE010000024.1 GCA_024281695.1 Nitrosomonas sp.
CCAGTGAGCGTTCCACACAAATACCCACTAGCTTTTCCGGTCCTACACCCTGCGCTCTCAAATAGTGCGCCAATCGATTCGATTTCCTATTTAGTTCGCCATAGGTAAGCTGCTCTCCTTCAAATACTAATGCTATAGCATCCGGATCTTGCTTTACCTGATCCTCAAATAAATGATGTATACACTTCCCCCGTGGATACTCTGTTTTAGTATTATTCCAGCGCAGCAGCAGCTGATCGCGCTCCTCATCAGGCAATATCGATATATTTGACAGAGGCCTATCTACAACCAATGTGATCCTTTTCAGGAGTTGCTGATAATGTGCTACCCAGCGGGCGATGGTGTTTTTATGGAATAACCCTGTGTCGTATTCAAACCAACCTCTTAGCATTCCGTTCTCTTCTCGGATACCCAATGTCAAATCAAATTTAGCGCTTTCTGTTTCCACTTCTAATTCAGTCAATTTGATATCGGATAACTCTAGTCGCTTTTCTGCTGTTGTATTCTGAAAAACAAACATCACTTGAAATAATGGGTTATGATTTATATTCCTAACTGGGGCCAATACTTCTACTAGCTTTTCAAATGGACAATCCTGGTGTGCTTGAGCCTCTAAACAAACCTTTCTCACTCTGAGCAAAATTTCTAAGAATGTAGGATTACCCGAGAGATCGGTGCGTAATACTAAAGTATTGGCAAAAAAACCGATTAACTCTTGTAATCCAGCGCGTGCTCTGTTAGCAATTGGATAGCCAATGCAGATATCATCCTGGTTGGTATATCGATTCAAGAAAATTGCGAAAGTAGCTGCAAGCGTCATGAACAAGGTTGCTCCATGGTTCTTTCCTAGCTGAATTAAAGAAATTGCTGTCTCTTGGGGTATAGTGAAGTGATGTCTTGCACCTACATGCTGCAATACTGACGGACGTGAAAAATCTATCGGTAGCTCAAGCAATGCAGGACTACCTCTCAACTGTTCTGTCCAATATGCAATCTGTTTATTAAATGTAGAGCCCTTCAACCATTCTCGTTGCCAACATGCATAATCTGCATATTGAATAGGCAATTCAGCAAAAGATAATGATTCACCAGCGCGAAGTGCACTATAAATGGCACCCAGTTCGTGCAGTAAAATTCTGATCGACCACTCATCTGCAATAATGTGATGTAAGCTAGTTAACAGAATGTACTTCTCGGCAGCAAACTGTATCAGAATGAATCGGATTAAGGGACCAACATTCAGATCAAACGGTCGTTTTACTTCGTCTAACATAAACCGCTTAGTCTCATCTATCTGCTGATGAGAAGGCAACATTTGGAGCTCTTCGTACCTTATGACTACCTTTAGCTCAGGGGCTATAAACTGCCGCACGTAACCTTCATCATCGGTACTGAAGGTCGTTCGCAATATCTCATGGCGCCGAACAATCTCCTGAAGACTTTGCGTCAATATAGGAATATCAAGCTTGCCTACAAGTTCTATAGCACCTGCTTCATTATAGAATGTACTTTCAGACTGTAATTGAGATAGAAACCACAGGCGTTCTTGCGCAAAAGATAGAGAAGCCGACTCTCCTACTCCTTCACGCTTGCCGATTTTCCCTTCTTGGATCAATCCAATTTCTTTCAGACGTGCATTGAGCAAGGCACGCTTTTCATCGGAAAGCTTGGCAATACGATCGGATATATCCACGTTGAGTTCTTTAGAATCTGTTCTTTTCATAACTGCCTCTACTAGCTCCTACCACTTTCAAGATATAAATCTTTTTTTCCATAAAGCATTTGGGTGTCTAGGAATCCACTCGTCTGGGTCATCTTGAACAATTTTCTTACTTCTTGCATATAAAGATCATCATCAGCAGGGGTCAGCGCCATAAAATATTTTAACCATGGCTCCCGGCCTAAAGCATAGACATAAGCTCTTCGTGCCCCTACCGCTTGGAGTAGATTAAATGCAGAGACTGCATCATTTGCATGGGAGCGTCTCGACTGATCGTGGCTACGCTCAGGCTTAATCGGTAATAATGGAGCATAAACCCATGACAGGGGCGCACCGATGCATTCCATACCAATAAAAACAGTTGATATCGGACCCACAATATTTTTTACGTTCTCATAGACTCGCTTGTCGAGGCAGCATGAATCGGCAGCAAAAAGGACTTGCTCTTCTCCAAGACTCACCACATAACCTGATTTAGCATGCAAAAGATCACAATGCTCGCCAAAAAAAGGAATAGAAGTAATTTTTCCGCCAGAAAATGAAATGGATTCCAGCGTATCAACTTCCTGAACACGCTTGAAGCCAAGTTTTTGCGCAATCTGCTTCAATGACAAATCACCATGAAAAACTCCGGAACTTCGTGGAACAACCAAAGTATCTATCCGATGCCTCAGTCGCAGGAGGGATTCAAATACAAAATGGTCATGATGCCCATGGGTAATCAACACATAGTCAATCTGTGCTGGCAAGTCTTTAAACGTCAGCCTATCAATCCCTGCTTGCTTCGGAATAGTTGAAACGAAGGGATCTGTCAGGATCGACACTCCTTTCCCTTCAAGCAATACACAAGCATGACCAAAATATCTTAAGCGTAAGCCATCGCCTGACCAAGGCTCCGTAGGGGTATATGGATTGGAAGATAACAGTGGCAATAGACGCGACGTATCCTGATAAAGTGTTAATCCCAGTAAGTTGCAGATATAGTCAAGTGACTGAGGGCAAATATCGAGCTTGAATAGCTCATCTATCTGTGTACTATCAAAAGAAATATTCCACTCAATATCGTTAGAATTGGCCAATCGAGGAGTGCTCATATAGTATGGCCGGGAGTCGTCATTTTCTAAAGAAAAAATCCGAATCGATTGAGAATTCCTTTTAAAGTATGAGCTCTCATAAAAGAGGCTTTCGATACATCGCACCACAGGATGATTATGATAGTCATAGCCCAGCTCGACAAACCCACGTATTGAGTCAGGTAATTGCTCGTAATAAGTTTCCACACTCTGTCCAGTCGCTGTTTGCATCAGCATGTTTTGGAATTCTGTCAGATCACTCGCCAGCTTTAACAAATCTGCACGACTCTGTTCGATAGTCGTGAGTAGATCCTTGACTTCACTGGCTCTATTTTCTTCGATATCCACGAATGGCCCCCCAAGAAGTTTGGGGTTACGACTCGATCTCACATGCACACTCGGGTTTCTAAGATATGAAGACAGCACTTCTTTCTGATAATTTAACAAATGCAAACCATACAGGACTGGTGAAAAATTATGTGGCCATGCTATCCATTTATCGATTAAAGGTTCGACAACGACATGATCCGAAAGATGATAAAGAGGTTCTGTACTCATGGGATCTCTCTTAGATTAACGACTTCCTGATCCAATGAATTTACTTGTTCATCAGGAAGTTGCTCAAGTTCATCCAACAAAGCTGTTAACACGGAATCATTTTGATTATCGTATTGTTCTTGTTTAACCAGAGCGGCCAATTGCTCGATAGTGGAAGCCTCAAAAATATTTACAACAGGTAGTTCAATATTAAATTCATCCTGAATCTTTACCATAACCTGGATAGCTAAGAGCGAGTGCCCACCGAGATCAAAAAAATTGTCGCGAATCCCAAATGGCTTATCGACATTTAGTACTTCTTTCCAAATGCCCATTAGTACATTCTCAATGGAATCTCTTGGATCAGTAAACTTTTGATTTGATTTGTAACTTATAGCCTCAGGTGAGGGGAGTCCCGCACGATTTATCTTGCCATTGAGTAGAAGCGGCAAAGCCTCCAGAAAAACAAAAGCCGACGGCACCATAAAATCAGGTAAGCTACGCTTTAAGAATTCCCGTAGATGCCATTCACTCAGCAATGCTTCAGATATCCTCTCGGTATTCCACGAAGATAGATTCTCCAATAAGCTATCTGATGAGGAACCGAGAAGTATTGCTCCATCGTTTGTAAGTTGGTCATGAGGGGATGTGATAACTACGTATGCAACTAACTGCGGGTCACCAAGTCGATCTTCACGGGCTATCACCACCACTTCTTTAATATTAGGATGTCGTCGTAATTGAGCTTCGACCTCTCCTAGTTCGATTCGATAACCTCGGATTTTTACTTGGTAGTCAATACGACCTAAAAACTCAATACTGCCATCTGAATGATAGCGTGCTAAATCACCAGTTCGATAGAGTCGACTATCTGATATTTCTCTGCTCAGCATCCTCTCGCTGTTTGTATTTTCCCCGTAATTATCAAATAAATTCGGGATAAAACGCTCTGCTGTCAGATCCGGATTGTGTAGGTATCCTCGTGCAAGACCCGTCCCTCCGATATATAACTCCCCTGTTACTCCAATGGGAACTTGGTTTAAATAATTGTCGAGCAGATAGATTTGAACATTCTGGATAGGTCTACCAATGGATACGGACTTATGTGCATCCTCGGCTTGTATTTGATGGACACTGCTCCAAACAGTACCTTCTGTCGGACCATATTCATTAAAAAAAGCCACCTGCGGTAGTCTCTCATAGTGAAGAGCTACCAGATCGGAAGAACAAGCCTCACCTGCAATCACGATAACCTTAAGCCTATTAAAGCAGGATTGCGGAATGCTTTTCAGCAACAATCTATAGAGTGAAGGTAAACATAGGAAGTGTGTTATCCTACCACCCGATAACATTTTACCCAGTATTCGAGGATCTTTCTCACTACCTTCTGGTGGCAGAGTGATACACCCTCCCTGACATAAAGTCCAGAAAATACCAGCTACTGAGCTGTCAAAAGTATAAGAAGACAGCAGCAAGAATCCTTCTACTACGTCAGCCTGATAGGTATGAAAACGCGCTTGGGTAGAATGAACGACATTGCCATGCGTAATAGCAACTCCTTTGGGTTTTCCAGTCGAGCCTGAAGTGTAAATAATATAAGCAAGGTGCGCCGGATTGGTTAAATTTTGCGGATTAGCTTTAGATTGTTCAGAGATGTTTTTATGATTGCCATCCAGGCAAAATATATTAAGCATGTGTACTGGCATCTTATTCACCAACGCTTGGTGAGTGATGAGTAATGTAGCCTTGGAATCGACTAATAAGGATGCAATTCGTTCTTCTGGAAGCTCCGGATCAATAGGCACATAAGCTCCCCCCGCCTTGAGTATTCCCAAAATACCAATCACCATATCCAGTGAGCGCTTCACACAAAGGCCAACAACAATTTCCGGCCTAACTCCCTGTTCACGTAGATAATTTGCAAGTTGATTGGCACTCGCATTGAGCTCTGCATAGGTTAACTGTACTCCCTCATATGAAATAGCTGCCTGCATGGGTGTTCGATTGACTTGTGCTTCAAAAAGATCATGCAGACATTCACTTTCTGAAATGGGTAATACCGCAGAATTCCATTTAACAAGTTGTTGAGTGAGCTCAATCTTTGTTAAGAGCGATAGCTCTCCAAGCAGTGCTTCCGGTCTGGCAATAATATCGCTTAATAGCATTTGAAAGTGTTGCGCCATACGAGCAATAGTTTCTGCTTCAAACAAATCCGTACGATATTTAAAGGAAAGTAGCAGACCGCTTTGATTCTCTGCTGCCATCAACCTTAGATCAAAATTCTCCACTTGCTCGTTAATCGCTTTAGATGCAATTGTCCATTCACCCCAATTCAGATCTTCTCCTTCTTCCCCCAGAGCTAAGTGCGCCAATCCCTCATCTAGACCCGATCTGCCTTGCTGTAACATGAACCACGTCTGATATATAGGCCAGTGATCTGCATTTCGTTCTGGCTGAAGGTGTTCAACCAACAAGGAAAAGGGGTAATCGGAATGGGATAATGCATCAACTACTGTATCGCGTACCTGCTTTAGATAGTCAACAAAGGCTAAAGTGGAATTCGGTCTACTGCGTAATGCAATAGGATTAACAAAATTTCCGACGACATGTTTGAAACGAGCTTGTGGTCGACCATTACTGGCGGTACCAACAATAATGTCATTTTGGTGAGTATAGCGATATAACAATACGTTATAGACAGCCAGTAAAGTCATGAAGAGACTCGCGCCATACTTCTGACCCAATTGTTTAATGCTTCTCGTCAAATACGAATCTAAATACACATTATGTGAAGCACCGCGATATCGCGATGTAGATGAGCGCGGGAAATCTGTGGGTAACGCTAGAATAGGCAATGAACCTGATAATTGTCTGCCCCAATAATCCCGATCGCTTTGTCCTGACTGACTTTTTAAGTAACTTTGTTGCCACTTTACAAAATCTTCATAATCCGCTATGAGTCTAGGTAAGTGGATTGGTCGCTCTGAAACCAAGCTTTGAAGTATCAATTTTAGGTCATTCAGCAAAATTAACCCTGTCCATAGATCTACGGCTATATGATGAGCACAAAAGAGCAAAACATGATCGTGTTTTCCCCGCTGATAAGTGGCAACACGCAGCAGCGATCCACTACTTAAATCAAAGGGTTCACGTATGCGTCGCGTAAGATCACTCTGTATTTCTGATTCGAGCCAATCCATCGCATTTATTACCGTAAAATACTCAGCCAGTTCGGTATGCGGTATTAATATCTGCTGTACAGACTCGCCATCCATACGATAGGCCGTTCTCAACTGAGTATTTCTTTCCAGCAAAATTTCCAAAGCGTGCCGAAGAATTTTAGTCTCTAAATTACCTTGAAAGCGCAAAGTAATCTGTAAATTGTAAACAATGCTCTGAGGCTCAAGCTGATGAACCGTCCAAATTGCTTTCTGTGCACACGTGAGTCCTGGATTGTTTTGTGCGAGAAGTATCGAGGGAGAAGAGCATGAAAATGTGAAGTAGGTTTCATTCGCCATTATCTGAGCCAGATCATTAACCGAGTAATCGGATAAAAACAAAGAAAGCGAGATCTCGCAGCCCAGTGCTGTATCGACGGCATGTTTAAGTTCGACTATTCGCAAGGAGTCGAGACCCATAGAACGAATCGCACTTGCAGGTGTCAGGCTGGCTTCAGGTACCACAAGTAGCTTCGCCAGTTTAGAAATTAACAAATGCCTAATAAGCTGTAAACGTTTTGCATTAGGCAATACACGTAAAGTTCCGCGAAACAGCTCACCAGTATCATTTTCGACTTCATTATTTTTATTTGGCGTCGAGAATGAAGCCCCTCTCTCACTGGAGCGCGCCAAAATGTTTAATTGGCACAACAAGTATGCTTGTTTGGTAGCCTGCCGCTGAATTTTCCCGCTCGATGTTTTCAGTATCGAACCGGGAGATACCAGAATTAATTCGCCAATGGGTGCATCACAAAATTCTGCCAGCACTCGCCGCATATCGAAAAATATCCGATGAGCCTCTTGTTCTCGTAATGCTTTTCGCTTGATTTCTGCAACAACAACCAAACTCTCTTCTCCTTCCCAATCCACGGAGAATACTGCACAGTAATGCAATCTTGTGCTAGACACACCATCATTCAAGGATTGTTCGAGGTCATGAGGATAATAATTACGTCCACGCAAAATAATGAGATCTTTGATACGACCCGTTACGAAAAGATCACCTTGTTGGATAATTCCTAAGTCACCCGTTCGAAGGAAACTGCTTTTTGCGTGATCGGACAGAACTATTTTGCTGCTATCATCTTTCTTGTTGCTTGGAGAAAATATGTTCAATCCATTAGAAAGTGAGGCTCGAAAAACATCGTCAGAATCCTTAGACCGATTCCAATATCCTTGGGCAACGCTTGGGCCAGAAACCCAGATTTCTCCTTCCTCGCCATCAGAACAAGTAGCTCTGGTTTCAGGATTAACAATAAATATTTCATGACCATCCCATGGATGACCACAATTAACCAACATTTGAGAATTATTCACTGCTACAGGATGATCCGATCTAGAAGGCAAAGTGCGTTCTATAATTGAACTGTCCGTTAGTTGCCGGCCTGTGACAAATAGGGTACTTTCCGCTAATCCATAACAGGGAAAGAATGCTTCGCGGCGAAAACCGCATTCACTAAAAATTTTTGAGAAGCTCCCCAGAGTAGAGGCTCGCACCGATTCTGATCCATTAAAAGCAAGGGTCCAGCAACTTAGATCTAACTCACCTATCTGTTCGAGTACTATTTTGCGAATACATAGTTCATATGCGAAGTTCGGTCCACCGGAAGTCGTCGCACGATATTTTGAGATAGCTTTCAGCCATCGAATTGGTTTCTCCAAGAACGCTAGCGGCGACATGAGGATGGCTGTCGAGCCCAGGTAAAGTGGTTGTAAAATATTCCCAATTAGACCCATATCGTGATACAGCGGCAGCCAACCAACGACAACCGTATCTTTGGTATGACCAAACGCCTGCTGGATGATCCGCTGATTGGACATGAGATTACGATGACTAACCATCACACCTTTTGGATCACCCGTTGAACCCGATGTATATTGCAGAAAAGCCAAGCTATCTGTTTCAACAGCAGGAGGTGTCCAGAAGTCCAGATTACTATTTACAAGCGAATTAGTGGCGATCCATATCAACCCATCATAATCCCAAGTTTTATCATGATTCTTCTGCAATCTTTCACGTAATTCTTCTGTAGTAAGTACCACAGAGGGAGTTGCATCCTGAATAATCGTCGTAAGACGATGCAGATAGTGGCGTGATGGTGGATAAACTGGGACTGCAATGACTCCGGCATAGAGGCAACCCAAAAAAGCAGCAATGTAATCGAGACTCGCTGGATAAAGAAGTAAAGCACGCTCTCCTTGCATTCCCATCCTTTGCAGTTGAACCGCGATAGCCCTTGCCTGGGTATCTAACTGCCCATAGCTAACAGATCTCTCTTGACACTCTCCATCAGCGAGAAAAATATAGGCCAATGCATCCGGATTCAATTGAGCCTGATGTCGCAAAATAGTCACGAGATCAGCACCTGGGAACTCTGAGTACACACCGTGTGCCCTTCTTTCAGACTGCGGCTTCATGGAATCAAAGGCTCGTTGTATAGTTTGATCTATCAATCTTTTTCCTTCCAGTCAATCGTCGTAGTTCTTTATTGTGTTGTATTAGTTACTGATAGTTACCGATGATTTCAAGCAACTTTGTGTATAAGAGTTTTAAGTTTCTGTAATATCAACATAAGCACTGTCGCCTCTTCGTTATGCAGGAAAAAATGATTTCCTGGCAACTGATATAAAGAAAACAAATCCTTTGTTTCTTCGCTCCATAGCTCCAGTTGTGTCGAATCAACTGTGCGATCTTCCGTTCCTCCGAAGACCGTCAATGGGCACTCGAGAGGTCTTCTCGGTTTATAACGATACGATTCATATAAAGCAAAATCCGCTCGCAACCCCGGAAGCACCATCGCCATAAGCTCTTTGTTATTAAGAAGTTCAGATGGAGTTCCATTAAGTTGACGCAATTCATCTACCAACTCCCGATCAGACAACTTGCTCAGAATCTGTCGCTGCGTAATATGACTCGGTGCAGAACACCCTGACACAATAAGATGGATTGGTTGAAGAGAAAAATCAGAACCAAGCTGATGGGTAATTTCAAAAGCAATCAAACTACCCAGACTATGGCCAAAGAATGCAAAAGGCTCATCAAGAAAAGGTTTGATCACATTAACAATTGCGTCAATGAGGAGTGGAAATTTTTTGATAGGCGACTCAAGAAATCGTGCACCTCGTCCAGGCAACTGAACTGGACAAATTTCAACTGACTCAGGAAAATATTGAGGCCAACTACGGAATGCGGCAGAATTCCCGCCTGCATAAGGAAAACAAAAAAGGCGCAATCGAGCCGAAGATTTGCAGCGTATTGTAGGAAACCATGTAGAAGAGTCAGGCTTGTAAGTCAACTTTATTTCTTCCCTTGTGATTCAGCTTGCGCCATTTGCTTCCGAAGACTCAGTGGACGCATATCTGTCCACACCTCTTTTATGTAAGCAAGACACTCTTCCTTACTGCCTGGCTTTCCTACGACCCTCCAGCCGCCAGGTACCTCCTTATAATTAGGCCAGATAGAATATTGTTCTTCATGATTAACAACCACGTTATAGGTTACAGCCGCTGCTTCATTCTCATCCCATGACATAAAACCAGAACCTCACTCAAATTAAATAAAAAGCCCTTTATAAGGACTGATGCGTGGAATCTTTTTTTAGCCTAAATTTAGTAAGACTCTGTGTCAATGTGACATATTGACGCATGAGACAATGTGTCGCACTGCTATCATCTCGATAAAAGTAAATCTGATTTCTTGATACTCATCAGCCCTGATCCAGAAATAGCAAAATCTCTGGTAAAAGCCGTAGCGCTCTATTTCTAACACTATTAATCTATGATTTCTGTTTGAGGACGCGACAATTTGTCGCATTGCTAACGGTAGGGTTTAAGCTGAAAATGGTCAGCCATAATCTGGGTAGTATGTTTTGTGATGAAAACAACTTTTACTGACTGGAGTATTTTATCCTAATTTTTCTCTTAATCGCTCATAGAGGGGTCTTCCCATTCATACGGAGTGGCTTCTCTTGTACAATTGTAAAAAATCTCCGACTCGGTCAATTTGGCATCGTCCTTATGGGTGAGCAATGACGTGGTTTACTGAAACCGGACAGTCCAGTTAAGAGGAAATAGCTTAATTGGAGGAAGAAATGGTAAAGAGAAAGTAATATACAAAAGAATTTAAATCGGATGCGATCAGCCTGGTACTGGATCAGGGTCACACGACGTCAGAAGTATCTCGAAACCTTGAGATCACGCCCAATATGTTGAGGAGGTGGATCAGGGAATACCAGGCAGATGATGCTGATCAGTCATCCCGGGGTAATGGGAAGCTGACGCCAGAGCAGGAAGAAATCCGGCAGTTGGAAGCGAAAGAAACGAAGTGAAGTATTCGTTCATTACCCAAAGGAAAAAGACCTATCCGGTTGGCTTGATGTGCCAACTCATGGGTGTTAGTCGTAGCGCTATGGTTACGTTCGGTGCGTTGATAATTGCTCTGAGAGCCGGTGTCACGAGGAAATACTTGAAGCGGTTCGAGATATAGCAAAATCCAGCAATTATAGTTATGGCAGCCGCAGAATCGGAAAGGCGCTGAATACGTTGGGTTATCCGGTTAGTCGCTGGAAAGCTCGAAGCCTGATGCGGGAAGCCGGTGTGCAAGTCAAGCATGGCAGGAAATACAAAGTGACAACCCATAGCGATCACAAACAGCCGGTATTCGAGAACAAGCTAAATAGGCAGTTTAATGTTGCAGCCCCCAATCAAGTCTACGTCGGCGACATCACTTACATTTGGACGCGGGAAGGCTGGCTGTATCTGGCTGTGGTCATTGATTTATTTTCCAGGAAAGTGGTTGGCTGGAGCATGAGTTCAAGAATGAAGGCCAGACTGGTATGTGATGCATTAAGAATGGCTATCTGGCAACGCCAGCCGCAAGCAGGACTGATAGTACATTCCGATCGCGGGTCGCAATATGCCAGCAGGGGATACCGGAAGCTTCTGGAAATACATGTCTTTGAGGGTAGTATGAGCCGTACCGGTGATTGTTTCGACAATGCTGTGGCAGAAAGCTTTTTTGGCAGCCTCAAACAGGAGCAAATCCACTGGTGTCATTATCAAACCCGTTTCTCAGCTCAGCAAGATGTGTTGCAGTACATTTCCATGTTTTATAACAGTCATCGACTGCACTCCTACTTGGGGTACAAGAGCCCAAATCAATATGAGGTAGAAATTGAAAATATAAAAAAGGTTGCTTAACTGAGTTGTCCGGTTTTACTTGACCAGGTCAAATTCCTTTTCACCGATAAAAGAATATCATGGGATATACCGAAATATCGGCAGGTGAAAGCAACATTCTTATTATTGCCAAGCATGTTCAAAAACACGTAACTTATGGGCAATTTCTTGCTGAGCTTTCGTACTCATCTTATGACTCCTTAACATTTTATTTTAAATTAACAGAATGTCAGCAAATATCTAGATTCATCCCCTCTACAGGAGTCACGATCTGTCGATTAGTTTACAAGTCTTTGGGATTTATTCCGAGTTTCCTTAAAGAAGAATCGATTAATGTAGATTGGTTATTGGAATTGTCCAACAACATCGAATGATATAAAAAGGCTTCTTTACTCAATACAAAAACAAAGAAAGCCTTCTTAAAATCATCACTGCTTAATTAAAATTAAACGTCCATTCTTTTGTCCAATCACTGTTTGCATCCTTAAATGCACCTACATAATCGACAACAGTAAAGAAGGGATTATTGACAGCAGCACCGCCCAGTGTTAACGGCGATCCAGTTGCCGGTAAATAACCATTCAGCAGAGGATCTTCTGCTTTGTTTTCTGACTGTGACAAGAACCAATCAGACACCGTGAACGAAGCGCCAATTCCATCAGCAAAGTTACTAGTACATTGAACAAAAGAATTTTGCATCGTCAATCCACCCGTCAAACTGCCTGGCGCACCTGCATTTGCAAAAGTTCTCTCTCCATCGATCATTAGACAAGTCGGAGATCCGGTAATGACAGAATTCCAGATATTGGCTCCAGTGCCACGGCGCAATAACACGCCTTGTGTAGCAGAATCACCGGTACGACCTATAATTGTAATGTTTGATAAAATCGGCTGAGCACGAGGAATGCTGTCATGATTCTCTTCATTATTGTCTGCCTCAATACCGCGATCACCAATAGCCGCTGCTTGTTTTATTAAAGCAAACTGTACACGCCCTTGCCAACCGTTTGTCCAATCCAAAGAATCATCCTGGGCGTTAGTTAATACCAGGTGCTTCATTTGTACCGTGCCACCAAAAACCTCAATCGCATCATCCAAACCTTCATGGACTTGCACATAGTCAATAATCGTTCCTGAACCAACACCATTGAGTGTGAAGCCATTCAGTTCTTCGTCTGGGCGTACTGCCGTGCCGGCAAACCGAATTTGCGTATATTTAACTACACCGCTATTATCGGTTGGATTGTTTCCGCCATAGATTTCACTGACAACGGCTTCAAAAGGAACTTCACAAACAGGCACTCCCTCATTACAACCGTTCACTGGCGCGTTACCAGAAATAAGAAAACCACCCCATTCTCCGGCTGCCACTTCATTGGGACCGGTCATGACAATTGGGTTATCCGGTGTTCCTTCCGCCATAATTTTTGAGCCACGTCTGATCCACAAATAAGCAGCTTGATCCCCCTGACCACCTACACCAACGATTTTGGTTCCGGGATTAATAGTCAGCGTAGCACTTTGAGTATTATCGCCCCCCACATAGACAGCGCCACCTAAAATCCACTCAATATTTTTCGTCAAGGTAACATTTGAAGTAATCGTACCGCTTAAGACACAAGAATTCCCTGTAGCCCCTGGTTGCGCAAAACTCGGGCACCCTTGAAACGCATTACTAACCAGTTGATCGACTGTAAAACGCAATGGATTAGATCCCGGCACTAATTTTAATTTAGCGTAAAAATCATCTGCTCCGACAGCAACCGAAGCAATATGCACTGCACTCGTGTCAGAGTCAAAAACATTACGTTGTCCTGTTGTTGCGGATATAGGACTAGCAGAAACCAATTGTAATTCGTTTCCACTGAGTTGTAATTTAGCGCTATAAAATGCAGATGATCCACCACCCAAAACTTCAACAACGGGTAGATCCACAGTGCCTGTTGCCGGATCGAAG
The DNA here is from genome assembly GCA_024281695.1 of Nitrosomonas sp. Classification (GTDB taxonomy): domain Bacteria; phylum Pseudomonadota; class Gammaproteobacteria; order Burkholderiales; family Nitrosomonadaceae; genus Nitrosomonas. The sequence continues at coordinate 13,684 of JAMXAE010000024.1, forward strand.
ATTGCTGTAGCTGCATATCCATTCAATGCAACAGTGCTCAATAATACAGTTGATGTAATTATTATTTTTTCTTTTATATAGTTTAATTTAAACATGATTCGCCCACCTCCAAGTTTTATTAGGGTAAGCAAATCTAACAGGCGAACATTACAGGCGTATTACATTTAAAAGTAAATGAGCATAGGATGGAATAGAAAATGCTTTCCTTAAAACCAGCTTTAAATGATTGTTTATCAGCTAGAATCGCGACCAATGATCTGAGACAATTTGTCCGTTTTCGATAATAAAACGATAGTTGTACTGATCTATTTTATAAGCCCACACTTCTCGTTTAATGTAGACAATTCCACCAAACGCTCTGGTTTGAACAAGCCCCAAATCAGTTCGCACATTGGGCTCACCTAAATTGATTAGCAATTTATCTGAGAAATCTCCTTTGGAAATGATATTGCCATTAGGAGCACGAAAACCGCATAACAGCATCACTGCAATAATAATGAGTAATAACTTTTTCATGATGAAATCCTCTTCTGACTCGCTTTAATCAGCCAAATTGTTAATTGACAGTTTTACTATAACCTGAAGAAAATTAACGCAAGCTGAATGTACGTATGGATCTGAAATGGATATCTAAAAAGGTAGTCAGGTTGAGTGATGAAGCCATCGAAGTTGAATGTGCGGATAAAAACAGTACTAGAGGATTGAGATTCAATTCTGCAAAAACAAACCCCGCTGCTACAGCGAGGTTCAGTGAAATGCTGTCAGATAACAATCAGTTTATAGTATTTCCTTTCTGCGGCGCACAGCAAAGCCCAGCAACCCCAGCCCGGCCAATAACATGGCGTAGGTCATCGGTTCAGGAACAGGAGGAGGTGTAAAAGGATCGGTGATAGCCATCGCGTATTCGTAACCAAAGCTAACCGATTGGTTATTGGCGATGGTGCCCAGATCATACGCCAAGTTGATCGACTGATCGAAGAATCCATAGTTATTAGGCAACTGCCCCGCAGTCAACATCTGGTGAGGATTAACCGGGGCACAACAACTGAGGGGGTCGACATAAGCTGCAGTATGCGCCGATCCACCAATCAAGTCTGCCAGCGTGAGTACCCAACCGTCCGGGCTTGTGGCAGTTACCGAAGCACCGTCTCCTAACCCGTTAATTACGTTACGCGTTTCAGGGCCAAAGCTAGCTGGCTCAACCTTGACCTTGGTCCGGGTCAATGCCGACGCCCCATTCAACATTGGTCGCGGTAGCTCCGGTATTGTTCGTCAGTTGAATCTGAACCGCAACGTGTCCACTTGAAGGAATGGTGACTCGCTCGACAATTGACCAATCACTGCCAGGGCTGCTCGTAACCAATACCGAACCATCAATATCAGTAATCGTCGTAGAAGCAAATGGATTGGATCCATCATCTTCATTGGCAATTCCGGCAGACAGGCCATTCGCATTGAGCGACCAATTGGACGCAAAAATACCAAGATTGACGAACTCCTTGTCCATAAAACTTAGGCCAAAAGAACCGGTAGCGGAAAAATAACCGGCATCATCAATCGTAGCGGACGTATCAACACCATTGGTAATCACGCTGGGCGCAGTGTGCGCGGTGATCGCGCACATACTACCCAGCACTATTGTTACCAGTTGCACGAGATATTTTTTCTTTAATCTGGACTTCATAACTATTACTTCTTGATTAAGGTTACAGAATAACTTCGGTTGATGATTGATGCAGGGTATATCAATGAAATTTTTCAAACTACACCAACATTTTGATTGTACCTGTAAAACAAAATGGTCAATAGCGATTAAAGATGTTGTACAAGGCAGAAAAAGACGCACAGCGTATTTAATGAGCATCTTGAGCTGTTTTTAACGCCATAACCGCTACGCAAATAGCTTCTCAACAACTTGCTAAAAGAATTAATAAGCCAAGCGCACACTCAGATTAAAAAACCGCCCACGGTGGTACTGTCGCGCAATCTCATCGCCTTGCGTAATACGAATTTCAGAATCTAGTAAATTTTGCATGGAAACCTGCATCGACATTCCTTTATATAAATTCTGGCTCAGCACAAAATCCAGTTGATGCACAGGTTGTTCATATTTATCTGGTGCTGTCTGTACACCGGCAGCCATGATACGCTGACTGGAAACGTTATAAAGTAGGGTTGCTTGTGTTTTCCATTTTGGATTGTCATACCCCAACTGAAAATTCACAATATGTGCAGAGTGGCCCTGCAGCGGTCTATTGTTTGTCGTTTGGGCAATAAGATTCTGAGCAGTCAACTGCACATTCGATTGAGACCACGTATAGTTACCTCCCACATAAAAATTCTGCAACGACGGATGTACAAAATCCAGTTTCTTTAGAATCTCCCATTCAAATCCATAAACATTTGCTTTATCTGCATTCTGATAGGTATTCAAAGCTCCGGTGCCTGGCTGAGCAACCAGCTCAATGGGATTGGTTAAATCTTTCCAGAAAAAGCCGGCAAAGATATTTTCTGTGGGGGATAAGTAGTACTCCCAGCGCAAATCCCAATTGGTAATTGCTGTTTGTTTTAATGTGGGATTACCCACAGTTTCTTGATTAGTATTCATGTCAAAAAAGGGAGCTGAGGATAATTCCCTGAAATCTGGTCGTGACAACGTTTGACTAAACCCTGCACGCAATTGCTGTTTATCGGTAAGAAAGAAAGTAGCCACTGCAGACGGTAGCATGTCGATTCGATTTAATTGCGCCGTGGTAGGCAAGCTCCTTAGGAAGGTATTCACCTTCTGATCATTATCCTCCCAGCGTAATCCACCCGTAATGTTAATCCGATCATACAACAACCAATCTAGCTTTCCATAATAAGCCAGCAAATTCTGAGAAGCGGTATATTGATCGCTTTTACGCGTCACATCGCGAAGCTGGAATCCATTGGTACCGATATATTGAGGCTGTAAAATACCTTCAACAGAAGATTGTGAAGTAATGGCAGTATTTGATGCATCGGGACCAAATCTAAAGTAACTAAACCTTTGCGAACTCGCGTCTCTGCTTTTGTTTTGAGAAATAAACCCACTACTCAACGTTAATTGATGACTGGGTGTAAGTTGCAGTGGCAATTTTCCGTCCACCCTCCAGCTTTGATCTTTGTCGACCAAGTCTGCATAAGTAATGACATTACTATCCGCTCTTTGAGAGAAAATATAATTACCAGTCGCTGGACTCGTATCAAAGCGATAATCTCTCGTTTTAGGTTCATCCCTATTGGCTGTAGCATCGGTATATAACCATTTGATGGAAAAATCTTTCAGCCAATCAAACCTATGTTCACCGCCAAATTGATTCATTAATAATTGATTAGAGAAGAATCTTAGTCTTGTCCTACGAATTTCGGTCGTTTCTGAATCAACAAATCCTTGAGAAATCCTTGCCTCATCAATTGATTGACGCAAAAACATGGTCTTGGCAAATAATCGATGAGTATCTTTGTATTCGAGCTCTGTCGCTGCATAACCGGTTACCGCTATTTCTCGCAACGATCTTTGCACATTTAAATCTTGCGTCTCTATCAATTTAGCAGAAGCAAATTCACGATTGGTTTCATTCTGCTTTCTGAATTCCTGCTTCCAACCTGTTGCTGCAATATAACCTAACCTGAAGTCACCCAATGAGAAACTATCTCCCATTGATGCCTGAAAACCGGTATCAGGTCCGCGTTTGTTTCTATTCACGTCCCACACACCCGATAAATTCTCGCCAAATTTCTCGAGTTGCCCAGGTGTCACACCATTTGGATTGAAAACAGACGCTGGCTGCAAATTTCCATTCTTGGTCGCATCCGCAAGAGAGTCAGGTAATGCACGCGCACCGTCGTCATAGCTGGTAAAGTCAGCACCACCTCCTTTATAAGTCAAGCCATCCTGAAAAGTCGTATTATCGTTCACACCCGTTTGCAAATTTAAATTGAAGAAAAATGCATCAGGAATTCCGCGCGTGCGCAGTTCCACTGTCCCCCCTGCAAACTCCGCAGGACGGTCTGGCGAATAGGTTTTTTGTACCATTACGCTTTCAAGAATATTAGTTGGAAACAGATCCATCGGTACAACTCGCCGAGTTGGATCAGGACTCGGAACTGCTGCGCCGTTTACCAGTGTCGTGGAAAAACGCTCGCCCAGTCCACGGATAAAAATGAATTGACCACCGACCAACGTAAGTCCTGATGCTCTTCGTAGTGCACTGGCAGCATCACTATCGCCAGCCCGGCTAAATTGTTCCGCACCCAAAACCGTGGCCACTGCAGTTGATTTTCTTTGTTCTTCGATTACAGAAGCGACCGTTCCTGCGAGATGAGGCTCTAGCACCACATATTCGGCTAACTCAACACCAGCCGGTGTTAGCTTAAAACTGAGATCAGTATTCTGCGCATTTTCAATCTTCACTTCATCTTGCGTTTGACTGCTATAAGCGCTATGCAACAATGAAACACTGTAACTACCCGCAGGCACCGTCGCAGTGACTCTCCCCTGCTCATCGGTTCTCAATTTCTGCTTTGATCCACTTAAAAAAACCTGCACATCCTTGACCGGTTTTTGCGTTTCTGCGGATACCACTTGCACAGTGACCGTTCCCTCGCCTTGATCATATGATTTCTCAGCAACGATATCAGGTCCTATAATGCCAGCCAATGAACTCTCAATATTGAGTAAAGGTTTCTTTTTATTCGGATAGAATGTGATCAGAACCTGTGTGTTCTCTGCCGAACGTAATGGCAAATCAAAATTAAATACCTGATCTTTTGTTTTGATTGTCATGTGATAGAACCCAGGCGGCAATTTCCCAGCCACACTGCCGTTCGCATTGGTTTTAATGGAAGTATCTCCATCCGTGCGCCAGCTGAGGGTGGATGGAATCGCTTCAAAAATCATTTTAGGGTTCGTTTTCTCGTACACTTCACTGCTGATGGACAGCTCCGCATCCTCGATGGGCAGTCCATTTTGAAATAGATGGATCGAGAATTCAGCTTTTTCCGTATCTCCTCGCGCAGAGGGACTTACTAAACCTATCGCTATGAACACTAATAAACAAAGCAGATATTCCTTCAGGGTGTTTCTATCGTTTCCACTTGGATAAATCGGATAAAAGTTTTGATGATCCAATAGGCTCTGCACAGTGCAAAACCCGAAAAATTTGTAAAATTGAGTGTTCATTTGGCGTACAAAGCCCTCTCTTCACCTGCAATCTGGTGTGAAGATAAATTTGAGTGAGTAAGTTAGGAAAATAGTCTTAGGTAGGCACTAAGGAGGTATGAACAGCAATGCAATGAATGAAGTTTCTCGTTCAGAATTTGTAGCTGACTGATTGATAGCAACTGGTGATTTTAACAATCCATCGTGCATTGTTTGGAGTGCAAAACACAGCATTATGTACATTGCCACGGCTCGGTTTTGCACACTTCCATTAAGCGACGAAGCTCGGTCCCTTTTCTAAACAGCTCAGCATTTTTTAAATGATCCAAATGTTTATTCGCTTCGGAAAAACGACCACTTGAGAATAAAGCATAGGCAAGCGCATAACGCACATCTTGATCTTCCAACAACCCGGTTCGATACAAACTGGATTCCATATTGGCCGCACGCTCATACTGTTTTAATGCTTTATGAAAACGCCCCGCACGCCGATAAACTTCGGCTGCTTCGGCCTGCAAACTCGGATTCAATAAAGCTGCTTGCTCAAGAATAAAAGCTGCTGAATTGAACTTTCCTTGATCCAGGTAGGTATGCGCGAGCAATTTTGCAATCATTTCATCTTGGGGAAACTGCAACCGGGCAATTTCCAGAATATTCAATGCTTCTGTATATTCTCTACTGAGTCTGAGTGCATTCCCAAGAGCAATATAATCGGCTGCAGCAGCTTTCGAGCGCTTAAGAAATTCTTTGCCGAGGCTAGTGGCTTCCTGATATAACCCAAGCTCGACAAAATAGAAAACTTTGCGCTTCAGGAAGCGAAAATCTCCTGGGAAAATTTTCTGCCCCTCATTTAAAGCATTAATGGCCGCATCGGTTTCTTTCAGATGCCAGTAGGACTCCGCCTTAAAACTGATTAAAGAAGCATCTTTATTGACTTGATCGCCCGCTTTAACAATAGCCTGGATCGTCTGCCGGTAATTTTTAAGTCCAAAATAAACTTGCGCCAAATAGATATAAATCGCCGGGTCTTTCTGCCCATTCTTGACAGCCTGTTGCAAACTGTCTTTGGCTGCATCTAGGTCATTCAGATTCATATAAGCAAGACCTTGCAATGTGTAGAATCTCGCCAAGTCTGTTCTCTTATTTCCTAGATCGACACTTTGCAACGCCAATAACGCACGATCGTTATGGCCGTCTTTCAACATAACAGCAGCCAGCTCAATAAAATCTGTGGGTTGAACCTTCTTCTCAGCTGCCCATACAGAACTGCTGTAATAACCCAAAATAAGAGCCATCATGAAGTAATGCATATGCATGATTATCGGTGTCGGGTATTTCATTTTATTTTGCCGCGATTAAACATTAAGTGAGAACATCAGGAAAGATCAAAACGAATCTTTTGTTTTGCCCATACCCTTACTGTATCGCCTTTATATTTTGCCGGTTCAAAATGCCATGCGCGAATACCTTGTAACGCAGCCGCATCAAAAATGCCTGAGGGATTGGATTCCAATACTTGCACTTGATTGACTGAACCATCCGTTTCAACCAATACCGATAACAGCACATACCCTTTAACACCGTTCTTTTTCGCAGCGGGTGGATATTTAAAAGCACCTCTAGTAATCGGTTTCGGTGGCACATCCACTAAATCTGCTGTCATCACGGCATTTCCTGTTTTACCTAACAAGCCATCGTCCAAACCTCTTCCTTGCCCGTCATCCAGTCCCAGAGCTCCCAGATCAATACCGGAAAGCGCGGTATCAAGGCCTTTGAAAGGCGCGGGCGCCTGAGGTCGAGTTACTTTCTTGGGTTCTACTTTCTTAATTTCCTTTTTAGGCTCTTGTTTGATCTCTCTGACCATACTGATTTCTGTAACTTCCTGTGCAGGCGCTCTCTCGATCTTTCCCATATAATGATTCATCGTTATTATCAGACCGAACACTAGAATTAGTCCCAATAACATCGCCACAGCCCCTGCCACGTGTTGATTAAATTGTTTCGCTTCCATACCTTCACCCCGCTTCTTTTTTAGTTGCAACACCTACACTCTCTGCTCCTGACAAACGTGCTTGATCGATGACTTCAATCAATTTCCCTGCAGGAACACCTTCGTCAGTAACCACTAAAATCACTTTACTAGCAGAAGTACTCAATAGATCACGTAATTTACTTTGTATTAGCCATAACCGTACCGGCTCACCATCCATATAAGTGTCGCCGTGCCGATCAATAAACAAGCGAATAGCTTTACTTGATGCGGCCGTCGAACTACTCGCCTTTGGACGCTCCAGCTCCAATTTCATATCTTTTACAAAGGTCGTCGTCACCATAAAGAAAATCAACAAAATAAAAACGATGTCAATCAATGGCGCCATATCGATCGTAGCTTCTACTTCGTTGGATTCATTGGGTCTCATAATTAATTACTTCTCGTTAGATTTAGTTGTTTGATGACACAATAGGTCTTTTACCTGTGAAAGATCCTGCTCAATCTGGTGCTGCTTCCTAGTAAGGATGCTATGCGCTAATAGTCCTGGAATCGCAACCGTTAGACCCATTTGCGTGGTAAACAAGGCTTGTGAAATCCCCCCGGCAATTCCACCTGATTGCGAATGCAGCGTCATGGTTGCCAGCGAATCAAAGGTTTCAATCATTCCAATCACGGTTCCCAATAAACCCAGCAACGGGGAAATAATAATAACTACGCGTACAAGAACAGAAAATTTTCCGATTTCTCTCTCATACTCATAAAAAGCCGCGTCCAGATGACGCTTCAGGTTTCTGACACCTTTCTTCTTTAACTCAATACCTTGCCGTATCGCCCGTGCAACAATATTTTTAGCTGGCTTATCGGTGTGCTGCTGGTAGTAACTCAGCATATCGCGCACACCCATCGATTTCGGTTCTTTCATGACCCAGAATCGATACCCGACCCCGTACCAAAGCAATAAGGTACACAATAACAGTGGCGGCATGACAATTCCGCCCGCAACAAATAATTCTTTGATTAGTAAAATATATTCAGAAAGATTCATTGATAATGTACTTCTCTTATCGCTATTTTCTTTAATTCAACAGGGGATTCAGTGCTAATGTATTGTCGTTAGCACTCGGTATGTTCAAATCTTCCAGATCTAATCCGCCACCGAGAAAAATGTTGGTAATTCTGAGTGCTGAATGTTCCATGTCACGTTTAATATTTCTAGCCCAGGAAGACAACAAAGAACCCAGCAATAATGCCGGAATTGCGACAATCAAACCTAGCTCTGTGGTCACCAGCGCTATCGCTATCCCTTCTGATAATAATTTTGGATCTCCGGTACCAAACTCGGTAATCATGTCAAAAGTTTCAATCATCCCGGTTACAGTACCCAGTAGACCCAGCAAAGGCGCTATTGAAGCAATCACTAGAATGGCCGACCCAAAACGATCTAAGGGCCCCGATTCTTGTAAGATGGCTTCATAAACAATACCTTCCATGTGATCTCTGTCATCTTTCAAATGACGCAGGGTATACAGCAGAACACGGCTGATTGCAGACGAATTGTTTTCACAACTTTTCTTAGCAATCTCCAAGTTACCCTGTGCAAGCTGATGAAGTATTTGATCTGAAAGCTGCTTTGTATTGGCACTATTTGATCGCAACAAATAAGTACGAATCAGGATAAGAAATAGCGCAACACCCCCGAGTAGCACGATAACCCAACCAATCGGACCACCTGAGTCGATAATACTCATGACCGTTTTCTCAGGAGTCTCTTCAATTGCTTGGGTGCGTGATTCAAATAAAAATAACTTTAATATCTCAGGTTGTTGATGCTTACTCAATGCAACCGCATCATCAGCACTGGCATCTTTCCACACCTTAAAGTTTCCGCCACCAGCAGGTACCAAACCGCCGCTTCCCTCTTCACTGATACCGTAGGCGGCGATATTGCCTAAATGAATAATCGTGCCTTGCGCTTGTTTACCATTCGCCAAAAAGAAATCTCCTGGTTTTGCCTGAATCGCACCCAGCTCTTGAATCAAAGACAACGCTTGTTTAAACAAAAAACCTATCTTGATTTGATCATTGCCTTGCGCTTCTTTAATGGCAGCGGGCATTTCGATACCATGATTCTTAAGCGTCGCTTCTGCCTGCAAATAAGTTGTCTCCAACACATCGCTGCGTTCAGTGACAGCGGATTCCTTTCGCTCTACTTCCATCAATTGTGCGTTCAGTTGATCAATTCTAGCTGAACGTTCAACGGAGCTGCGTTCAAGACCATTAATCTTACTGTTCAGCGCTTGTTCTTCACGAGTGGCACTGGATTGATAGTTCTTCAGCCGATCAATCAATTCACGTTTCTGTGCTTCTAGGAAAGCATATTCCCGCTTATACGCCGTTTCCAGACTCACTGTTTCTTGTTTGGGTGAGCTTTGTTTTTTGGGTGAAGCAACATTGGGCTTCTCTTCGGGTACAGATACCGATACATCCTCTGTGGAAGCCGCCGATTTATCTACTTTAGAGTAGACTGAATTTGTCATTGCCATCAGCAGTAATGATATGAATAGTGCTTTTTTCATTTTCTCAACGGATTAGGTAATTCAAAATAGCCTTGGCGAATTTGTTTCTTTAATGAATCAAATAAATTCTTGATACGTTCAACATCACTAGTGTCATCGACAGTTTCATATTTCCAACCACTATCTGCAGAAGGTCTGGCCATTCCCACTCGGTTATCTCTGGTTTGGAAGAATAGGAAAACTGTACCTAGTTTCGCTATATCAACCAACACCTTCTCTCCATCCAACGATATGGTTTGCTGATAGACTCCATTCTCTTTGCTTAAACGCACTTCATCTTCGATTAAGGACCATGCTTGATTAACTGCCTTATTAGAGTCAATCAACTGGTTAACCAAGTTATTTTCTAGATCGCCAAGTGCTTTAACACGGTCTTCCGTCTTGAATGGAAAGCCTGCTTGAATGTGCTGCCTATAATCTTTTAGCATCGTTAGTAAGACGGGCTTCAAACCCTCACCCGATTGCTCGATCTTCTTCGCGTTAACAGTCATTTTTTCGATTGAATGTTGCAGCTTCTCGATATTCATTTTTTGCCGTCGTTCCTCTACACTCAAATCGGCCAACTGCGAATTGAGTGCGGACATCCTACTTCCATGCTTGTCTTTCTCGGTGTCGAGTTGTGTTTGCAGCGTCTCGACTTCACCACGAATCTTGGCAAGTGATTTTGCTAAATTTTCCAGACTATTTCCCATCGCCACTGAGGTAACAAAAAGCATCATCAATACAATGAACGTAATAATTTTTTTCAGAAAATGTTTCAGCATAAATCCCATTAAATTAAATAAATTGAATGAAATGGATAATGTCCAATACGAGATTGATCCTTCACCAACAATGCCTGCATACTACAAGCTGAATATTTCAGTTTCATGACATTTAGATGTCATGAAACTGATACTGCTGAGTCCTAAACACCTGAGAATTAGAATGGCAGGGTTGAATAAATCAAATTGAACAAAAATCTTCCATCTTCCCGCTCATTCACAGGCTGCAGCCTACTTGTAATTGCTTAAGCAATTTTCACTCCGCTGACCGGTCTACCCTTTAATGCCGATGCGTAGAAGAAATTGATCTTATTCACGTAGATCTTGCGTTTCAAGGAAACCCGGTTAGCCGTGATTTGTTAATCACCGCAACGTCCTGTAATATTCGCGACTGCAAATTTGCTTAGCGCCAATAACCATTCGCGAGAATAGTAATGAAGAGAAGAAACACCTACGTGCTTTGGTTTATCAGCTTGTTTGTTTTTATTCAGGAGGCTTACACGCAAGAATTGGATAGTCTCTTGCCGACTCCGACACGTCTGGAACTAGTGTCCATAATGAGCGATTTAAATGCCCTCAACCGCATTCACGATATAGAAGTACGGGATGGTATTGCCTACTTAGCCGGCAAAGGCGGCTCTCTGGCCGTCGTGGATGTAAAGTTCCCCGCTAAGCCGCAACTGCTCTGGTATGTAAACAATCCCGTTGAATACGAAGATGCGGAAACAGTGATGCTCCTCGGTCAGGATCGTTTGCTAGTAGGCACACGTGATATGCTGCTGTTTGATATTGCCGAACCTGCTCAGCCCTTGCTGTTAGCCAGGCTCCAGAACGAGGGAAGTATCAATCATATCAACGGCTTTGCGCGTAGAAGCAACAAAGTGTTTGGCACCAATAAGAACGGGTATATCTTCGCGGTCAAGATCTCCAATCTTGACACCCTGAGTCTGATCCGCGAACGAGAAACCAGAATAAGTGGTGAGCTGGATTCCCCGCATGATATTGGATTTAGCGGCGATCTGCTGGTCGTTGTGTCACCTGAAGGGTTTGGCAGCAAGCCCGGTCGCCTGGTTGTGTATCGTGTATTTGATCCCAGCTCCGGCAAACTTTTACCATCCTCGCAATGGGAGATCGTGGGCAAGATTGAACATCCCAAGTTGGCAGGTGCAAATCGCATAAAAATACAAGGCAATCTGGCCGCTGTCGCTAGCTCAGTCATATTGGCCAACATTCCACCAAACGAAAATCTGCGCAATAATGTAGCTATCGTTGATCTTACTAATCCCGCCAAGCCGCGACTACGAGATAGTATAAATTTCCCCAGTAGAGATCACGGCCCACATGGTTTGGAATTTGTCGGCAACACAGTCTTTGCTGCTGGTGGCCTCGTACAAGCCATTGATGTCAGTGATCCTGATAATTTGCAACAACGTGCTGTCCTATCTCTATCGGCACCTTTCGCAGCCAGCAACGATCTGGTACTAGTGGGCAATTATTTGTTTTGCACCTCCCCTTATTCTTTAGTCGTTATCCGTGTTGTACCTTAGATTTCAAGATCCCCTATACTCCCTTTCTCCTGCAAAAGGCATGATGGGATAAATAAATTAGGTAATTATATACAATTCTACACAATCAATCGGAAAATTAGTGTATACTTCTACTATTACGAATTGGGGTAGAAGTCATGATAAATACAAACTTCAAAACAATTATTGATCTTGTTAGGGCATTCCCTGATGAGCAAACATG
>JAMXAE010000025.1 GCA_024281695.1 Nitrosomonas sp.
TGGAGAGATTTGAACTCCCGACATCCTGGTCCCAAACCAGGCGCGCTACCAGGCTACGCTACACCCCGGAAAAGGCGTCACTATACCTCCTTAGGTTCGAAACGTCAATTTCTTCGTATCCTTATTACTAAGGAGCGCGATCGTTTCTAATAAAATTAAATATAGTATGAATAATGTCACATATTAATTTTAAAGTTTCATGCTATTTTAAAGCGAGATATGTTATGGGTTGGAAAAATAACTTGTTGTATAATGCATTTTCTGATAATACTAGGCAGTTTTTGTATCTACCGGAATTTAAACAGGAGCCTTAAAGATGCCACAAGAGCTACAAAGTAAACAAGTGACTCCCTATGACCTAAAAGTGGGTGAGGATTATATGAATCCTGAACAGCTTATGCATTTTCGCAAGATACTGGAAGGTATGAAAATTGAACTGGGTCAGGACATTGATCGTGCGGTACATACAATGCAGGATGAAGCAACGGTGTTTGCTGACCCTAACGATCGTGCGAGCCAGGAATCTGACATGACCCTTGAATTACGTAATCGTGATCGTGAACGTAAACTCATCAAAAAAATCGATGAAATAATCGGTAAAATAGATTCAGGAGATTATGGTTATTGTGAAAGTTGCGGAATAGAAATTGGGTTAAAACGACTTGAAGCACGACCAACTGCAACGCTTTGTATTGATTGTAAAACTCTGGATGAAATACGGGAAAAGCAAATTGCTAAGTAGATTATAAGTATCATTGTAGACATTAAAAATAAAAAACCCTGCCATAGAGCACAGGGTTTTTTATAATCTTATTGGAAGGGTGCTAGAACAAATAAAATAAGAACCTAAGATTCCTCCTCTATAACGGAATCGGGGTTATCTTCAGTAGAGGCTGCTTTCATGCTTAGGCGCAGTCTTCCTTTATCATCTGCTTCAAGAACTTTGACACGTACTTGCTGACCTTCACTTAGATGATCAGAAACATTATTCACACGCTCGTTGGCGATTTGCGAGATATGCAATAAACCGTCTTTCCCGGGAAGAACGCTAACAATAGCACCAAAATCAAGTAGTTTTAGAACTACTCCATCATAAACTCTGCCAACCTCAACCTCTGCGGTAATATCCTCAATGCGCTTTCTTGCAAGTTCACCGCCTTCAGCACTGACACAAGCAATAGTTACAGAACCGTCATCTGTTATATCTATAGTGGTACCCGTTTCTTCAGTCAGTGTGCGTATAACCGCACCACCTTTCCCGATCACATCCCGTATTTTTTCTGGGTTAATTTTGAGTTTGATAATACGAGGAGCATGGACTGAAATATCTTCACGAGTAGAGGGTAATGCTTGCTTCATAATTTGAAGAATATGCAGCCGCCCTTCATGAGCCTGTATAAGCGCTGCATGCATGATATCTTTCGTGATACCCTGAATTTTAATATCCATCTGCAGTGCAGTAATGCCTTTTTCAGTGCCAGCCACTTTGAAATCCATATCTCCTAGATGATCTTCATCACCAAGAATATCAGTCAATACAGCAAAACGATTACCATCTTTAATCAGACCCATAGCAATGCCTGCAACATGTGCTTTTAGTGGTACGCCCGCATCCATGAGAGCAAGACAACCACCACAGACAGATGCCATGGAACTGGAGCCATTGGATTCAGTAATCTCAGATACAACACGTAAAGAATAACCAAATTCTTCAGGAGAAGGTAGCACTGCAATCAAAGCACGCTTGGCAAGACGTCCATGACCGATTTCGCGACGCTTGGGTGTACCTACACGGCCTATTTCTCCAGTTGCATAAGGAGGCATGTTGTAATGCAGCATAAATCGGTCATTATAATCACCTTGTAGTGAATCAATTTTTTGTTCGTCACGGGCTGTACCCAATGTCGCTACCGCTAATGCCTGTGTTTCACCGCGCGTGAATAAAGCTGAACCATGCGTACGGGGTAGCACACCATTTCGAATGGTAATGGCTCTTACAGTACGTGTACCACGACCATCTATCCGAGGTTCTCCATCAAGAATTTGGTTGCGCACAATTTTTGATTCCAATGCAAAAAAAGCTTCTTTGAAAGATTGAGAATCCGGTCCACTTTCAGTATCAACACCCATTTCATTAGATGCCCGTTGACTAACTGCTTCGATAGCTTCAGATCGTGCTTGCTTTTGTTTTATTTTGAATGCTTGCCGTAGATCAGCTTCAGCTATTTGAGAAATTTTTTCTTCAAGAGAAGTATCTTTTACGGGCGGTGTCCAATCCCATGCGGTTACACCAGCCTCATCAGCAAATTCATTAATCGCATTGATGACAGTTTGTATTTGCTCATGGCCATACATAACAGCACCCAGCATCACTTCTTCAGATAATTCCATGGCTTCAGATTCAACCATCAGAACTGCTTGTTGCGTACCAGCAACCACCAGATTTAATTGTGTATCTTTAAGCTCTGAAGTCGTTGGATTTAACACATATTCATTGTTGATGTAACCAACTCGAGCAGCACCCAAAGGACCATCGAATGGTATGCCAGAAAGTATTAGTGCAGCTGAAGTGCCGATGATAGAGGGTATATCTGCATCCACTTCGTTATCAGACGACATGACAGTGGCTACAACTTGTACCTCATTATAGAATCCTTCAGGAAAGAGTGGACGAATTGGACGATCAATTAGTCTAGAAGTAAGTGTTTCTTTTTCTGATGGGCGGCCTTCACGTTTAAAGAAGCTTCCCGGTATTCTACCTGCGGCGTAGAATTTCTCTTGATAATCCACGGTTAATGGGAAGAAATCCTGTCCAGGCTTGATGTTTTTTGCACCAACTACGGTAACAAGTACTACTGTATCGTCCATTGTAACCATTACAGCGCCATGTGCTTGTCTTGCTATTTCACCTGTTTCCAGTGTAAGTTGATGACGTCCGTAGGCAATACTCTTCTTGATAGATTTCAATTAACAATCCTTTTTTGATGAATTTTTCCGAATTTCAGCTTATCACCACATTCTATTTTGAGGTGTATGAAAATTTTATCGGAAAATGATCTACTTAATTTGCGGCTTACCGAGTCTACGGAAAGCATTTATTTACGCAAACCAAGACGTTCAATCAGTGTTTGATAAGCATCAACATTACGACTTCTCAGATAATCAAGTAACTTACGACGACGGCCTACCATACGTAGCAAACCTCGACGAGAATGATGATCCTTAACATGTGTTTTAAAGTGCCCAATCAAGTCATTGATTCGTGTTGTTAGAAGTGCAATTTGAACTTCTGGAGAGCCAGTATCTCCGTCGGCTCTTTGATAGTCGCGCACTACCTGTGCTTTTTGGTCGATTGTGACTGACATAAATTTCTCCAATAAATTACCCAAAGTAAAGAGCCGGAATTTTACTCTTTAATCTTACTCTTGTCCAAACCAGATCAGGTTATAAGATCTATAAGAGTTATTGGAAATAGAAAAAGTATTCTACTCCCATGGGTACAGAGACCTATATTATTATAAGCTTTAATAGAAAAAGTGGAGTGTAGTGGCATTGAAAAAAGCCCCCATCGCCACGAGTGGCAAGGAATTGAATCGAAGAGATTAAGAATGGCTTGCAGGTACACAGTCAACTCAATTTGTTATTCAGATCATGTAAAAATCAACAAAGATCAATAGTCAAATTAGAATAATCCTTTTACATAAATATAAAGGATTATTCTAATAAGAACGCTAAACCTGTGAGTTTTCACCCCCATTACCTGATGGATTAGTGAATTGATCATTTAATTCTTGAATATAATCATTAGCTTCATTAATGATCTCATCAATAGTCTGTTGGGTTACTTCGTTCCAACCGGCCGGACCCTGCAGAAACATTGGACGATAGGCGGCGGTACACTTATTAAATGCTTGCATATATTGCTTGTATGTTTCGTGATCATTACCTATTTCGTCAGCTAGTTTCTTCAGTAATTTATTAGCAACAAATCGGCGAATAGAAAAATGAGTGTATAAAATGCCGAATACCAGAAATGCAGCGATTGCTAATGCAGAAGTTTCACCTTGGGCAAATTCCGTCGGAAATGTTTTTAGTAGCCCCCAGGATTCGCTCATCGTTAAAGCTGTTCCACTTAATACAAATAATGTACCAAGTGCGAGACCATCAAACATAATGACTTTGCTTTTCCATTTACTTAACATGTCAGAGAGTTTGTTGACAATCTGATTCTTGATTCCCTTAGCCGTTTGCTCAAGTTTCCCAACAATGCGATACGACCGCTCAACTTCGATCTGATGCATACGTGCATTAATGTCAGCCATATCTTCTTCACGTTTTTTCTCAAAGCGTTCCTTGATATGGGGGTTGGCTATCGGAACAGCGGCACTTGGATTGTAAATCCGATAAAAACGTCCGGTGACAAGGCCAACTTCGGCTAACGAGCGCTGCCAAGCCGAAACGACCTCTTCAGGATTGTCTTCTTGAGCGGTGACATCAATCTGATTAAGAATATAGAGAAATTTATTGGCATCGGCACGATTGACACTTGCAGAGACTAAATAAGCTAAAGTGTCTTGCATAGCTTTAGGTTCTGGATGGCGCGCATCGAAGAACACTAACACAAGATCCGATAAATTGATGATATGCTGTGTTAAACGTAATGTAGATGCTCGTTGGTTATCGGCATCAAAACCTGGAGAATCGATTAGAATTTTTCCACGTATGTTTTCAGATGGGCAGGTTTTTAATTGCAAATAGGCATCAATACGTTCTTGCCCTGCTTCAGAGATTTCCTCAATACTGCGGCTTATTTGAAAAAACGGGAAACGCGGATCTGCGTCAAGTGCTATGCCAGGAAGCGTTTTTGCCTCGTTATGGCGGCTGTAACAAATCACTGTAAATTTATCATCGACAGCCTGATTGCCTGTACGTTGAAGTGGCAGATTCAAATAAGAGTTGATATAGGTTGATTTACCAGCAGAAAATGTACCTAATACAGCTATCATAGGCCACCACGTCACACAGGTCGCATAGGATTCATCCTCATTGAGTAATCCCATGCTATGACCAACATAATCCATTTTTCTGAAACTTTTTACAGCTTTAGCCAAGGTCGGATTATCTGGATGCTCATCAGCAAGGTGTTTTTGTAAGCTTTTTAAATGTTTATTAATTTGTGTTGAACTATGTGACATAACAGTCCTTTTCATTCTTATAAAAATACACCCTGAGAAAGATACTTTATGGGTGGTAGTTTTTGGTTATTTATTAATTTTGCCCGCAAAAAACGACGCTGTTTTTCAAAAGATCACTCTGGCTTTTTTATAAATATGAGGGAATGCATACTGGCCAAAATTCTTTTTAATCGAAATAAAACAGATATCGCACCACTATTTGATTTAGCACATTTGTTACTAGTAAATTTATATTAGAAATTAAAGAAACTAGCCTGCCGATTCTACCAAGAACCATACTTGCTTGCCAGTAAATGATATTTCTAATACTAACGCCATACTTAGGCGAAATGATATTATCATAGTCGATTTAGTATTTAAGAAATTTTAAGTGATTGTAGTGCTTTGTTTCAATCACAAGAAATGTTACCTAAAAGAAAATTATATAAAAATACAGTGGTCAATTTTTCGCTCAGTTGGAGATCATTTTAGAACATGACGATAGAAAGTAATGATGAGCAACCCACAGCACGATCTGCTCATATTGGGCGCTACATACTCATTGGTTGTCTAACAGTGGCCCCACTGTGGGTTACATGGTTGGTATTTGATTTTTTATTAAATTTACTCGCTCAGATAGGCGCTCCTTTACTCAAGGGAATGGCTCATGCAGTACGTCCGTTTTCAGATACGACAGCCAGTTGGCTGCTGGATTCCAATTTTCAGCATGCGGTTGCAGCACTGCTGACAATAGTTAGTTTGTACGGTATCGGACTGTTGGCAT
The DNA here is from genome assembly GCA_024281695.1 of Nitrosomonas sp. Lineage (GTDB taxonomy): Bacteria > Pseudomonadota > Gammaproteobacteria > Burkholderiales > Nitrosomonadaceae > Nitrosomonas. Next base: position 5,959 of record JAMXAE010000025.1, read on the forward strand.
CCTTCGTAATTGGCAAGAAAGTCATCAGTATTTACGAAAACATACTGGCTCGACTGCCTTTAGTACAAACAATTTATGGCGCTACCAAACGTTTTCTGCACACGATCAGTCAACCGCCTGTTACTGGACAACGCGTCGTTCTCATCAATTTTCCATCATCGGATATGAAAGCTGTCGGTTTTATCACGAAAATCATGCATGATAAAACCACTGGAAAGAAGCTAGCCGCTGTCTATGTACCTACTGCGCCTAATCCTACATCGGGTTATATTGAAATCTTACCGATAGAAGATGTCGTACTCACAGATTGGACAACTGAAGAAGCCATGACATTTGTTGTAACCGGTGGTACCAATGCTCCCGAAAGTCTACGTTTTTCAAACCAGCCGAAGCCATAACAAGCAACCGAGAACTAATAAAGACCTCGAAGAATTGATATTTCATAGAAGCTTTTAGGTGCGTACTGAGTAAGGAAGCACTTCGATTTCAAGTATTGGGCCGCTCAGAGATTGCCAATGAATCTCGTTTGAATCAACGCTACTCTGCTGGATCACCGCCAACACATCAAAGCCGCCATTAGGCGACAACACAGCATTGAGGATATTACCGCTGGATTGATCATCCATATCGCTGCTGTATAGTGCATCACCGGCTCTTATAACCTCAGTTGTTGATATATGGGCTAGAAACATGCGACGTTTGAGTTTTCCGAGATACTGAGTCCGCGCCACGATTTCTTGTCCCGGATAGCAACCTTTTTTAAAGCTGATGCCGCCAATCGAATCTAAATTAATCATTTGTGGCAAGAATTCATCTTGAGTTTCAGGCAGAATCATTGGGATACCGTCTTGAATATTCAGCCAATCCCAACTGCTGATACCAACAGGTTTAGTAAATTGAGCAAGACGCTCCCAAATTATTGGTGCATTTTCGGCCGGTATGATCAGTTCCATACGATGCTGAGAAAGGAAAAGTATGCTGATTTTTTCAGTATGCATGACATGCATTGGCTGATATGGATTAAGCTGTGAATCTATGATTTCTTCAATCATGGCAACAGCATTCTTGCCTGCGATACCGATCCGAATCAAGGTGTCACTCGCATCGTTCAATTGTACTTTAGCGCGCAATACATAGAGCGACAAACGTTTTTGTATGGAAGCACACATGCTGATAGGTAACTGCATCAAACAATCATTACCTTGCTGCCACAGTAGAAAGCTTGCCAGAATTCGACCTTTAGGCGTGCAATAACTACCATATTGCGCTTTCTGTAAGCTAATTTCCCGGACATCGCAACTAAGCTGGCTTTGTAAAAAAGTGTGTGCATCTTCCCCGGAAAAATGAATCAGACCATAATGGGAAAGATCGGTCATAATTGTCTCGGTTTGCGTATCTTTAAGTTCCGCTGTGATATCACCAAAATGAACCACACAACTATTTTCAATAATAGCGTGATGATTGAGTAAATGGGTTTGCCAGACTGAATTCATACAGTAATTAAGAATAATAAATGAGCGCGATTATACGATATCTTGTTTGGATAAAAGTCATAGATCTCAACACCAACCTCTCATATTATGTAGTAATAAATGATGGATCATTTCCAAAATTTAAGCTGAAAGACTTAATAGCCAATCAGTAATATGACCATTTTGTCTATTCATCGTAAACCCTCGCGTCGGCTGACGATAATACTCTGCATGGCCCATTTTATTACAGCCGGTTTAATAGAGCCATTGGCATTACCCTTAGGTATCAATACAATTGTCATTGTTATACTCATCATTAGCTTGGTTTACTATTTGAAACGAGATGCTTTGTTGACCGCAAATAATGCAATAGTGGTTCTTGAGTTATCCGAAAAAATGCAATGTACGCTGACTACGCGTTCTGGAGAATCCCAGACCTGCACCATACTAAACAGCACCTTTGTTGCACCGTACTTAACCGTGCTGGATTTACAGCTAACTGACAAATTTCTTATGCGCAGCGTTGTAATATTCCCTGATAGCATCGACACAGAAGAATTCAGGCGATTGCGGGTATTACTGCGATGGAAATGGAAAGATAGCGATAAAATTGGATGATTTAAATTCTAATCATCGGAAGAGCTATAAATAAACCTCCTACTATACGAATCTAATTGATATCAACTCTTTTTTGTTTGTCTACCGTTCACCTCATTCTAATGGCTAGTTCAATTTCAGATATGCAGCTTAGACGATAATATTCGATCCTCTTGCAAGTAATATCATTTATCATCTTATTGATCATAAATATATTTTCTCTTCTTCAACAAACTATGAAAACATTTAAAGTTAATTTTTCAATATAAATTAAGCATTCAATCAGATAAAGCCATTTATATCACTAACTATATCAGGTATAATCTTGCGCTTTGGGTCGTTAGCTCAGCCGGTAGAGCAGCGGACTTTTAATCCGTTGGTCGCCAGTTCGAATCTGGCACGGCCTACCAGATACAACAAAGGGGTTAGCTTAATGCGCTAATCCCTTTTTTATTTATTGGTGCCGCACAGGTGCAGGTGCCACGCCACAATAAGCAACACTCAATAAAATACCCGCCACTAGGACGGGCTAGTGATTAGCAATTCAACTTTTTATTTTAATTACGTGATGTTTGTTCACAACAGAGAATTGAATTACTTCGCATTTCGTAGCGAATTCATCAAGTAATCTGCGAATTTCTTTCATTAATCCTACTATCCCATCGTAGCCAAGAACTTTAAAATGCTTGACAATATTCCACTCTGCTTCAGTATGGTTGTATAAGAAGGTGCGCCATTCCTTCAGCGCTTTCTTCTTACGAAGCTCTGGTGTTAGGTATGTTGCTTTTGGAGTTAAAGCTTGTTTGGTTTTGTGACGTGCGGATGTAACTTAGGGTTGTGTTGACATGATATTACTCCTTTGTGATGTGTTCAAATTTTGCTCGACCATGTCGATATTTGCCTGGGCATAGGCACGATTGCACATCATGTGCGTCGCAGTTACGGTCGAGAAGAATTCATTTGCAATCCACTGCACTCACTACCTAGCATCGCTAGAACAAAAGCCACATGCGCTTGATCAAGTGTTATCCATACAAGATTGGGTTTTGCCTGAAGCATTTGATTGACTGCGTCGATTGCTGGAAGTCCGCATGAGAAGCCGGGGCCGTAAGAAATATATCAAGGTTTTGTGGTTACTGGAGAATTTCAACTAAGCGCAGGTTGAACAGGCAATCAAACGAGCGATGGAGTTTGGCACAATCGGTTTTGATGCCATCAAGCATTTGGTTCTATACGCGATGGAACGGCGATCTGCCAAGCTCGACTTAAATTTACCTCGTGCCAATGTTAAATCCACAGGACTCCCATCCTACTTAAGCCTGCTGCAAATGCCTAAGGCGAATCAACAACCTATAGAGGTGTATTATGACTGATACCTCTATCCCTACTACGGTTGCACAGCAAATCTTACTGGTCAATCACTTCAAGACACTGAAGTTATCAACTTTTGCACGTGAATATGAGAAAGTGGGTGTCGAATGGGCATATAAGGGTATTGAATTAGAGTGCTTCTGATTAGTTAGGGTTGATCTTTACTTAAGAAGGTCGAGAATAATTTTCTGAAGTTATCTTTCCAATCCGAGCCTACTTTTATGGGAACTTTTACCAGTAGAGCTGCATTCTCACCGTTTAGATACAAAATGTATTGCCCTAGCTCGCGTAGATTAAATGCATGAGTGATGACACCGGATTGGTGACGCTGTGCTGGTATTGTTAGTATCTCTCGCTCCGCGTTGGCTTCTACTTTAACCAAACGTAGTGCGAGCGGAACGTCACGAGTCGATTCCGGATATAACAAATCGATGGTGATATTGAGGATGCCTGGCTTAGGTATCTTGCCACATTGAATGGGCGCATGTGGGGTTCTTATAGCATCCTGAGGTATCTCATAATCACCCGGTAGATAGTAACCTGAGTAGCCAATGGTTAGTGCATCTGTTTCAATGGTACAAGCGCCACCGCGAAAACCCTTCGGATAGGTTTCGGATGAATCACCTTGAGAGCTTGCGTCTAAAAATGCTCCAAACATCATAAATGCGATTATAACTCCGCCTAAAATTGCGAATTGAGGCAAACGTGAGATTGGCCTTGACTTGCTTAGCATAACGATCCTTTATTGATGTGATGCAAAAATAGGGATTCCATAAATTCAGGTTGACCTGTAAAGCGGTCAAATTTGTAAGTCATATTGTTAAAAAAATATATAAAATTCGTATTTTTATCATTAACGAGTGGTTTGAGAAGCATCGAGATTTATTAGAAGCTTGATTAATGAGCGACCATAGCAAACAATACCGCAAACAGCAAGCCATCATAACAAAGCGTTTTGTAACGAAAATATAGATTGTGTGGAGGATAAGTCTGTTTCGTACAGGTTGACTACATGTACCGGATGCTACCTGAATCTTCATTATTCTGTTGGTTCTGAGGCTGCATAAAGTTTCTTCGTATCGGAATAATTGAATTAAAACCAGATTGAGTAGTTTCTTTTAAAAATGAACTGGTAATAGGAAGATATGAGTGACGGTGAATGGATGCACACGGATATCCTGAAAATTAAGCGTTGTTTATCCAAGCAATCGACGCTTTAAACCAATGATCCCTTCGCTCTGAAGGACTTCCCAGCCGCGTTTGCCAATCACAAGGCCAATTTTAGGCTGAGATATCGATTGTCGAAGGATACCTCCTAGTTTTTGCCAATCAATGCCATTATTGCTTCCACGAAATCCCGGAGTTAATACAGACGAGAGTTTATCCATCGCCATATCATGTGTCTCATCTTCAAAAAGATCCGGGAACTCTATTCGACCTTGTGTATTCCACCAGGCCAAGTAAGTGTTTGCATCGAAAGGGTCTGGGAATGTTCCTTGGAGATCGATTCTTTCGCGATAAACCAGGCGCTGCGCTTTGGAGATTGGAGTTCCATCAGTATAGGTGCCATAGGCCCAAGGCTCTTGCGTGAGCGGTTCGTGCGCAAGATTTTCGGTCTGCTGTGAATACCAGTTGACTAGTTGGTTTACTGCTCGGTTATTTCCGGCATTTTTGGCGGCCATAATACGATGGGCGCCACTGTCAAATCCAGTAAAGTGATAGAAGCCCAGCGGTTCGCCATCAACGATATAGTTTCCTGATGCGGACAAACTTAATTTTCGAGTGGTCAGATTCCAAGTTGCGACGTTATGACGACTAGATCTCGTGATGGCTACGCCCTCAAAAAATGCGGGGACGAGATCAATCCAGCGTTGATCTGTAAAAAGCCCGTTGGGAATGTCAGCGCGGCAAAAGTGGTAGACACGTCGGCTCCACCATTCTGCAAATTCATGGCCGATATCGGTAGCGGCGACAGCGATGAATCCGAGGTTGTAGATGCCGTGCTTTAGGCTACAAATTTCGTTATCCATCACCGCAGCAAGTGTTTGTTCAGGCTGAGTCTGGTGCGGTGTCAGGACAATATTTGCATGGTCCAAAAGTTTAATAATGTCATCGAGGCGAGAAAATGCGACAGTGTCTGGATCAAGGTAAATCACCTTCTGACAATTGGGCAACTTGAGAAGGCGAGCCAACATAAACGGTTTGATAGCAGTTGCTAACTCGACGATCGAATGGCAAAAAGCCCATCCACGCCAATCGGGAATACCTAGATCGGATGCAACCCAAACTTCGTCGAAGGGTTCTTGACTGAGATCGACATTCGGTCTCATTTCATCGGCAAGCGCCAAATGTAGTCGCCACTCTGGGTGGTGCTGGCGGAGTGATTGAAAAAGCATGCGTACCTTAGGAATATAATTAAAAGCTGCACTCGTAAATACGTGGATATCGGACATATATAAGCCTTAATGGGCAAGATAAATCTTGCTGTGAAATAAAATTAATTCATCAAGAACGTTTGCAGCATCCATAGAAGCCAGAACGAGTCCTTTCGGATAAGAAGCCATACGCTCGGAAGGTGCGCCAAAATTAAACGATGCAACGGGTAGATTCATATTCATCAGCTCGTGCACAACATAAGAGAATGTCTCGGGCCAGATGGAAGGAAATAGCATGATATTGGCGCCCGAGGCATTAATCAGGTTGGGCAGTTCATCATATCGGTATGGACCGGTCTGGCTGACAACGGACGGTTCACAACTGACTTCAATGGAGCCTATAACGACGATATTGATATCGATTCCACGACGCTTAATTTCACGGGAAAGCTGTTGAATAAACGCAGCACCTTTGTGGAACCCGATTTGTCCGACAACGCCTATGCGCAATGATGAAGTCTGTTTAATCTTGGCAATTCTTCCTGTCAAATGATCCACTTGATGTGGTTTAATGGATATTTGCGCACTTTCGATTTGTGGGTAGGCTTTCATCAAAAGTTCTGCCGTGCTATTAGAAAAGGTGATGATTTCATCGGCGACAGCAAGGAGCGATCCCCATATGGCTCGCCACTTAGAAATATCACGTTCGATAAAAAGCGTAGCGAAACCATATCGATTCCTAGGCAAACAATTGGCACATACCTCTAATTCAGGAATCTGACAGTACTTTCCCGTATGATCCAGAAGAAAGTGAGACGGGCAAACGAGGTAAAAATCGTGAGCAAGTATGGTGAGCGGTGCAGACGTTAGCGCTTTCAATTTAATTAGAAATTGCGGAATTTCATCGGGTTTAACAAAAGATACTGCTGTATTATAGATGATGTCGCCGACTGAAAGCTGCGCGAGCGCTTCCAGCAGGAAAGCCATATTGGGAATTGAATAGCGAAGATTTAACCGCTTGCTCCTGACAATGATCATGTATGATAAGGTGGCAACATGGTAGGTAAGAATGATTGCGCTTCGTCCCTCACGAATGATGGAATCTACCAAACGATCTCGATAATGGTTTGCGCCGCCACCGAGATCGTGATCCAGAATCACGCATAAGTTTTTTCCTTCCTGTCGCCCGAACAGGGAAACGAGATCATCAGGCTTTTGCAGTGCAGTTTGTGGTCTTCCTTTAATATATCGTTTGGCTTTATCAAACAACGAGGAAAATTTTCCTGATCGGATTAGGTGTAATCCTCGTTTTAAAAGTGTGCCTGCCTGGCGAAGCACGACACGGTTGTTGTTCTTTGCATAATCATTTGAGAAGCGGATTATTTTCGTCGACGGAACCGATAGTTCTATTGTGGAACCGTCCTCCAAAGAGCATTCCAATATAATGGAGTCCAGATGCTTGGTATCAGAGAGGGCTCCAAATACCACATAGCCGGAATTTAATGCTCTGATATGATTCAAATAAGTACGCCCCACATCTTCTCGAGGTTTTCCGCAGTCGGCGTAAATATACTCAGGATTTCCATTTTCTGTAGACATCACTCGAAAACGAAGTGAAGCGATGTCATATTGCGCATGAAAAATCCAACCAAAACCAAATAACACGTTATCTTTTACTACTAACGAGTCAATCGTCCAGAATAAATCAGACATTTGATTTTCTCCGATTCGGGGCGAGTCTTATGGTTTTCAGTAATTTGTAACCGATGGAAGATTGAATGGCATCCAATTGGTTTCTCAATTGCGCCAATTGACTTTGTGATTGCTCTAATTCTTGAAGTCGATCGATAGCGAGTGTTTCAGCATAATCTTTAGCTGCTTCAGTAGCAGTCAATTGGGTTTGTAAACGCTGAATTTCCGCAAGACGTTCATAAGCAAATTCTTCAGCTATCGATTTGGCTTTTTCTGTATGTTCAAGTCGCGCTGTTAAGTTTTCGACTGAAGGGAAATCGTAACAGCCGGGTAAGCTTGCGTCAGGTGACCAAGTCAGAAATATTCGATCCTCAATGCCGGATGAAAAAATACTGAGCTCTGATTCCATCCGTAAGAATCTGGAAAAATCTTCTTCAACGGGCGATAAACCGATGCCATGCATAATGGTCAGTAGAAAATTTCCTCGGGTTGAAAAGGTTGGATCTTGTGGTTGAGCAAATACGGAAATGCCGCCCAATAGCGAAGTGATTGCGCGGAAAAGCAGGTAGTCAACCGGAATTCCCTGCAAAGCACACCATTCACGATCGATATAGGTTGCCTTTCCATCATCAGTGATGACGATATTTGACGGGATGGCATCCAAATAATCTCCGGGAAGTACAATGTTTTGCACCTGCATGTTATATGAATGACCTTCAGAGCGAGCAATTTCTAGGATGATTTCTAGATAATTGGAGAAATAATGCTGAATTGCTTCGATATGCCAACCCGGTTTTGTTACGATCTCAATAAATTCTCGATACAGCGTTTTCCCATGCGTATAAATCAGGTCGCAAGGTTTTCTGAAAAATAGACGGTTGTTTACTAACGACTCATCAGGATCGGGAATTGCCGAAAGAGCGCGGCGTTTAACTAGGATATTGCCTTCATTAGATCGTACAAAGGAGGTTTCTTTGCAATAAATGGCTTTTCGGTCTGTGCTGAGATAATAAGCAAGCACTGCAGATCTAGAAGGATATTCTGAGCTGTTGGCAGCGACGATCAAGAATGAATTGGCAAGATCAGCAGCCAGTCCATTGAGAAAAATGATTGGCCAGGTTCGTTCCAGCGAAAACAATGTATTAGCAGGTAGTTGTGCGTCTTTCGTGATGGACTGGCAGACGAGTTCAGTTGCATCGAAATCTGCAGCGTTGAATCCTTCGTCAGTAATAATACACACTGGAAGCTTGTAATCAGGAAAAGGCGACAGGAATTCCGATTGTGTAAATCCGGCTTGTTTGATCATTGCAGACAAAAATTTGCGCCCAAAGGTTTGTGGCTGGTCGTCTTGATAGCGCCCTTCTATTCCGTACATGGGCTGCCCGAGATGATCCTCAGGTGTTCCTGCAAAATACTTAAGTCCCAGTTGATTTTCAATGGCAATCATTAGTTGGCCATTCGGTTTTAACAACGATCGGATTTGTATCAGCATGGCCAGTGCCGGATTATCACCGGTGCCAAAAAGATTGGCATACTCAAGTACGCCAATGAGAGTAATTACATCAAATTGCTGATCAATCTGGAATTGAGAAAATTGATCCGCAACGACCGTGACATTAGATAGATCACGTGTTCTTGATCTGACAATGGCTGCACGCCGGGGACTACCTTCCAGCGCCAATACATTGCCACCACATTCGCCTAAATAGCGCGTAATTGCGCCACAGCCTGCGCCGATTTCAAGAATATTTCCATGGAGGTTGGATTCAAACGGGCGCAGAATGTTAACGCGCACACCTGATAAGTGATAACGTGAAGGCCAATCAGTACAGTGGTTGCGTAATTCACTCGACAGCACGCTCAGGTCCGTAGCTGTTTTGACGATATGAGCGATGCGTTGTTCGACTTCGTTTCCATCACTATAGGCAATACCGTCATATTCGGATCGTGACCAAACATTGGTTTCGACATTTAGGAGATAGTCTTGCTTTGATAGGAGCGACTTCATGACGCTATTTCCTGGGTTTTCAGTTCCAGTTCTAAGTTGCACAGACCAAAGAATGACGTGACTGGATTGACTTGAAGATGAATGGCGTCATAGCGCCTGTCATGCGGAATGACATCCTCACCTTGTTTAGTGGCGATTCCCAGCGAGATAAAATAATCTCCCGGTGCGAGGCGACAAATAAAAGCAGCATCGGCAATAACCGCAGTATCCTTTCTACCCAATGATTGAAATGCATCTACTGCCAGTGTTGTGGAATTGGCTCCATAGACGGTAACGCCTTCCTTGGTTTTGATCGTGATACCCAAAATCGGATGTACCAAGTTTGCATGGAACCTGATTGCAACACTCAATGCGATGATTTGTCCTGTGGTAACGGTGGATGGGTACGGTTGGTTGTCGGCTGTCAAATAGAAATCGAGGATCGTTGCCGTTCCATCTCCCCATCGATACTCATGGGGATTGTAGCCAGTTCGTGTGGCGAATACATCGTCAACATGATTCAGTAATACCCGGGTTCTTTCTGTGGGTGCGGAAGGAATCGAAGAGGGCGAAGGAGTCGACAAAGCTGCTTCTTTGCGCTCTTTACCAAATAACAAATCCATATAGCGATTAACGACATGCCGTGGTTCGCCGGCCACCAGCACCGAGCCTGCATTGAGTAACATAGCGTGTGAGCAATGCGTAACAATCTGCTCGCTGGAATGTGTAACCAATAGAATACTGGTTCCCTTTGCTTTGAGTTGTTTGAGGCACTCAAAGCACTTGGCCTGAAACTTTGCATCGCCTACCGCCAAGGCTTCGTCCACAATCAAAATATCGGGTAAAACTTGGGCCTGCACAGCAAAAGCTAAGCGTACCATCATCCCGCTGGAATAAGTTTTGACCGGTTGATCGATGAACTCACCGATGTCGGCGAAGGCCACGATGTCGTCAAAACGCATATCGATTTCTTCCTGGCTCAGACCCAGTACGGCTGCGTTCATGTAAACATTTTCCCGTCCGGTGAATTCGGGGTTGAAGCCCGATCCCAGTTCCAACAATGCGGTGATGCGACCCTGGGTCTGCACGTTGCCGCTGGTGGGGTTGAGCGTACCGCAAATCATTTGTAGTAGGGTGGATTTGCCGCAACCATTGCGACCGATGATACCGACGGTTTCACCCTTCTTGATCTCAAATGAAATATCTTTCAACACCCAAAATTCACGAAAGTATTGCTTGGGTTCCCGTCCAATCAACCGCTGCAAGCGGGGAATGATGAATTGTTTGAGATAGTCGCGCGGTTGATTGTAGATCTGATAGCATTTGCTAAGATTCTCGACCTTGATAGCGATGTCAGAGGACATTGGCAAATCCCTTGCGTGTTTTCTGGAACCAAGCAAAACCTAGCCAAGTTACTATCGCGGCAAACACCATATAAATGGCCCACGCAATCCAATTCATTCTTTTCCCCCAAATCATCACATCACGGGCTTGTTCAATGATAAATGTTAATGGGTTGATTTGCAGAAATAGCTGATATTCCTCCGGCAACGCAGTGATCGGATAGAAAATGGGCGATAAAAACATAAGAGCGGTTGTCATCACCCCAACAATTTGACTGACATCGCGTAGATAAACGCCCAGTGAAGCCAAGAACCAGCTCAATCCCAGCGTCAGCAGAAAAAAGGGAGCCAATACCACAGGAAACAACAACACAGATGCTTGTGGAATACCAAAAAATATCAAGTAAAAAATCAACCAAACAAATAAGCTGATCAAAAAGTGAAAAGTAGCCGAGCCGATGGCAACGATAGGGAGTATTTCCAAAGGAAACACAACTTTCTTAACATAGTTCACATTGCTTAGTATCAATCCCGGCGCTCGATTCATGCACTCTGCAAATAGGTTATAAACCATCAGACCCGCAAAAAGTACCAAGGCAAACTCGGTTTTAGAATCGGTGCCTCCGGCCCAACGTGCTTTGAAAACCACACTGAATACAAATGTATATACAACCAGCATCAGTATCGGATTAAAGAAGGACCACAATAATCCCATCATAGAGCCGCGATAGCGGCCAATGACTTCGCGTTTGACCAGATTATAAATCAGATTCCGATGGGTCTTGAACGTGCTAAGTAATGTGAAAGGAGAGATGGATGGCGCCGCGTGCGGATTCAATTTTAAAGCTCCAAGCTTACAAATATTATTTTCTAATTTGTAAGATGTGTAAAAGCTCCCTGAAGGTTCAATGACAAAGAAAGCTGGAAGAATTATTCTAAGCTTACCTAAATGTTAGGTTGCAAAATTATGACAATAGTAACAGGTTCTGCAATATCTACAAAAAGGAGATATAGAACGGACGATCTTTCTTGCTCTGAAACAAGAGGTATCATTCTGTTAGTACAATGATTGTTAAGAAGAAATCATGTCAATACCTTTTGTAATCAATGGATCTTGGCGAATCAGGGGTATTAGCTTATTTTGTGGAGTTGAGTCCGAGCTGAAATGTTGTGCTGAATATTATTTGGGTACGCGCCTATTCTAATAGTAATTTGTTATCCGTGGCTAGCTTGAATGTTCCCACATTGCCACCGTTTACACGGTACTCATAATCTCCAGCGTTTAAGCCATAAACGGAGAGCTGGATGACTTCCTGATAGGGAGCGCAAAGTGCTAAAGGATCGCCGGAATAGGTATTGACGATGTCGATTGAAACTTCAAACCGATTACCTTCCAAGCGCTGATTAATTTGACCGATCCGGCGACTACAAATGAAATTAGCATCGCTCACTTGTAGAAATACCTGAACAGGAAAAGAATCCGTGACGATGCTTTTGACAATGGTTAAGGGTTCATTAGTCGGTATTGTCTTAAAACTCAATAAACGCCAGGCATTGAGTTGCTCATCAAACTGCAGTATCGCCTCTTGGAAGTTTCCCATTTTTTCGGGGGTATCGACACGAGGGATGGTTAATTTTCCATCTTGGTAGAATGGATGCGTATTTGCTGAGAAATCCTCGGCAAGCACAATATGAATCTGAGAGAGAAGCGACGTTAATAGTAAAATAAATTTTCCAAATTTAGACATGGTTAGCTCCATCGTTACCACTACACTTTTTAGAAAGAATGGCATATTTAATCAAGTAAGAATACTTCCAAAGCAATTATATTCTAGCGCCATGCACGAATATGTAGAAACTGTCGATCAAAAATGACACTCAAGGCAGCATCGCAAGCGTTTAGCATCTTTTTGCAGCATACCGGATAAATATGATTTTTCCTCGATATAAAGCAACTATCCACAGCTTTATCCCTAAGAATTGTGGATAATGGTTGTGATTAACAAAATTGGATTCTGCAATAGGTGTTTATTTTAGAGCAATAGACAGTGAGCAAATGTGATTAATATCACATCGTTGTAGTTATTCTTACGCTCGGTAGATCGTGGAAATCTTACAAGGTAACATAGGAGATGCTGTGGAGAACCAACCTGTGGCGCAATACGACTATCGCCTAATACGCTTACTTGTTCGTCGCCTCGCGCGTCATCGGCTTGTTTGAAGACTCCATCGAAAAATTGGTCGCACTCGCCGCGCTGATGCCGATCATCGCCGGCAATTCCGGCAATCAAACCATCACCATGATCGTGCGCGCGCTGGCGCTGGATCAAATCAACACCAGCAGCGCTTGGAAACTGATCACCAAAGAAGTCGGTGTCAGTATCGTCAATGGCCTACTCTGGGGAACCATTGTCGGTTTGTTCATCTTCGCCATTTACTAGAATGCCGAACTCGGTCTGGTCATGACCCTGGCGCTGGTGCCGAATCTGCTGCTGGCAGCGCTGCTCGGTGTCCTGATCCCGCTGACCCTGCGCAAATTCGGCCGCGACTCGGCCATCGGCTCCAGCGTGATGATTACTGCTGTGACCGACAGTGGCGGATTCTTTATTTTTCTGAGTCTGGCGACTATTTTTTTGCTGTAAATTACCCTGAAAATGCATGGCGTTCATCTCACCAGAACCTAACAAAATCCGCAAGAAATGATAATATGCCGTTATGCACCAATAGTATGATTAATTCACACAACGCTTGAGAATTCATATGGGAACTGTCCGAAAAACCATTACGTTAACTGACAAACAAGATCAATGGATTAAATCGCAAATTGCCGCTGGTGAATTCACGAATGACAGTGAATATATCCGTGATTTAGTACGTCGCGATCAAGAACAAAATGCTCAATTCTTAGCATTGAAACAAGCCATTCAGGAAGGATTAGAGAGTGACATAAGCGATAAGACCGTACGCGAGATTTGGGAAGAAGCAGAATCGCGTTACAAAAATAAACGTGACTAAATTTCGCTTAACAACTCGCGCTGCCCTTGATCTCTCGGAAATTGCCGATTTCACCCTGCAAAATTTCGGCATCTAAAAGGCGCGCTCCTATCGAGATGAATTTAATAAATGCTTTGAAATTCTCGTTGAGAATCCTCAGCTAGGTCGCAGTGCTGCCGAGCTTGCACCGGATTTAAGACGATATGAACATCAGTCTCACGTGGTGTTTTATATCCTCGAGGATACAGGTATCTTGATCGTTCGAATTTTACATCAGCGCATGGACTTCAAGCGACACCTGCCCAATACCCCAAAGGAACCGTGATCCACCTCGGTTTAATAAAAAACTTAGGGGACCATTCCAGCGTGATAGACTGCTGTGACGGATAGCGGCGGGTTCTTTATTTTTCTGGGGCTGGCGACGATCTTTTTGCTGTAAACAGCGAGGGTATATTTACTGACATGACTTGTCTGATTGCTATAAACTTTGGTTAATACGCATCCAATGACCGCCGCGACCGCAATAATTGCTCTCCTGATCTCGGTTGTTAGTCTCGCGTTCAGCATCTATCAGTACCGCATTCTCCACCGAGTACGGATTAGCGAGAAGACAACCCTGTTGCTTCGATTAGCTTACGATCTTCGACGAAAGTCTCAAGATCTCGAACATATGATCGATTCGACGGACAACGTAGACGATTGCGCTGAGTTCCTTGGGAAGGTCAATATTTTATTAGAGAATGGAATCTCGAAAATTGTAGCTTCAGAGCTTATTTCTCTAAAAGTTCTCTTTGAGATCGAACAACGCTTACTGTCACTTGAATTGGAAATTGATCTTCTCCAAAAGCAAGTGATCGAAGTTGGTAAACTCAACGAGGAAACTCGAGTTTATGAGGCGGAGAAACTGGAAAGTAATGAGCACTAGCCATGCGATCAAGCCGACGTGCCTATGGCACGTGGCTTACATCAAACGTTATACCAATTTTTAATAGAATATCGATGAAATTCCTGACCTTCCTCGGCACAGTCCGCGACAGCTCACCCCCCAACCCGCCCCGGCTCGGTCTGAGAGTCGCCAGAGCTTGCGTGGCGCAGCTTCAGCAAGGCGACATTTCAGTGGAGCTGATCGATCCGCTGGATTCTGATCTTGGTTCCATATTCAAACCGCACTTTGCTTACGCGCAAGGCAAAGCGCCCGCTCAGCTCCAAGCCTTGGCGGACAAGATCGCAACCGCGGATGGTTATGTCATGGTGAGTCCGGAATATAATCATTCGCTGAGTCCGGCTCTGGCGCATTTGCTCAATCACTTCGGCAGTTCGCTGTTTTCGTACAAACCCAGCGCCATTGTCACGTATTCGGCGGGGCAATGGGGCGGTGTCAGGGCGGCGGTGGGGATGCGGTCTTTTCTGTCGGAATTGGGTTGCTTACCGGTTTCGGCGATGATTCATGTTCCCAAGGCGCATGAGGTGCTCGCCGAAGACGGCAATTTTCTTGCGTCTGTTGATGCGGAAAGATGGACGAACTATTTTGCCCGATCCTTCGCGCAGTTGACGTGGTGGGCATTCGCCGCAAAAAATCAGCGGGATGCAATCGACCCGCACAAACTGGTGCCACCATTCAAAAGAGATCCATCGCAAAGAAATGCTCCCTAATGAAACTCTGAATAACTGATCTTTGTCATTCCGAATGCAGTGAGGAATCTTTGGGAATCAACGGTATAGATTTCTCGCTTTGCTCGAAATGACAGTTATTCAGTTTCCTCAGTGAACGAATTATCCAACAGTGCCGTACAAATCCCTGCCCCTCAGGCTACACGCCGGGTATGGAAAATGTCTGATGGGTGTTTCAAATGCTTCATGCCTCAGCGAATGCAGCACGTATAATACAACCCAGTTAACTATTCACCCCGCAATCATGCCCAGCCCTGAGAGTAACAAGCACCCGAAAACCAAAACCCTCTTGCAAGGCGTTACCTTGGAAGCATTGCTGATTGAACTGCATGCGCACTATGGCTGGGAAGGATTAGCCAAAAAGGTGGATATCAATTGCTTCAAACAAGATCCCAGCATCAAGTCGAGTTTAAAATTTCTGCGCAAGACACCGTGGGCCAGAGAAAAAGTCGAAGCCATTTACATCCAATATAAACAAGGTAAAGTATGAATGAATTCAGTCTCAAAGGCCGTGATTTTGTTGCATTGAATGATCTTTTGAAAATCGTTGGCTTGTGTGAGAGTGGGGGGGCAGCCAAAGTCGTGATCGCTAAAGGTAAGGTCAAGGTGGATGGTCAGATTGAGCTGCGTAAAACTTGCAAGATCCGCAGTGGCCAAGTGGTGGAGCATGCCAGGGAGAAAATTACTGTGACACCCTGAACACTCAGGGTTGGCCATTACCTGAGATTCATACTGTGATGCATTAGCCATTTTGCGCAATCCGCTTCAAAAAAGCCAGCGCGATGGCCATACATTCGAGTATCCTACGCGACTATTCAGACCACAGTTGCAATCATGACGCAATACCAATTTTTCGCTACCACGCCGAAAGCGATGGAAGGCATCCTCGCCAACGAAATCCAGGCCCTCGGCGGGCAAAACGTGCAGCAAAAAATGGCCGGAGTGGCTTTTCAAGGCGATTTGGCGATGGCTTATACTGCCTGTTTATGGTTGCGAACGGCCAGCCGCGTGCTATTGCTGCTCGGCAGCTTCGAGGTTAAATCGCAGCAGGATCTCTACGATGGCGTGCAACGCATCGACTGGTCGGAGCACCTGAACGCGGACGACAGCCTGGCGGTATCGTTTAACAGCAAGAATAATCCGGCAATCAACAACACGCATTTCGGTGCGCTCAAAGTGAAAGATGCTATCGTCGATCAGCTGCGCGCCAAGTTCGGTAACCGACCCAATGTCGATATCGAACGCCCTAGCATTCGTATTAATGTTTATTTGCATAACGACATCGCGCAATTGAGCCTGGATTTATCCGGAGAAAGTTCGCATAAGCGCGGTTACCGCGAAGTCAGCATTGCCGCGCCAATCAAAGAAAATCTGGCAGCGGCAATTTTGCTGCGTGCCGGTTGGCCTAAAATTGCGGAGCAAGGCGGCTCGCTGCTCGATCCGATGTGCGGCTCCGGTACCTTATTGGTGGAGGGTGCTTTGATTGCGGGCAATATCGCACCGGGCTTGCAGCGCGATTATTTTGGTTTTCTGGGCTGGAAACAGCACAACGCGGTGCTTTGGCAAAGCGTTTGGGACGCTGCGCAGCAGCGCCGCGAGCTTGACTTGAGTAAATTGCCGGTGATCGTCGGTTTCGATCAGGATCGCCGCACTGTCGCCGCCGCATTGCAGCATGTCGAAAATGCTGGACTGTCTGGCAAAATCCATATCGAAAAACGCGATATCGCCGCCGCTTCCGCAGCGGAAAGCTGGCCGAAAGGGCTGATTGTCTGTAATCCGCCATATGGCGAACGGCTCGGCGATGAAGAACAAACCGTATTGCTCTACCGTCAGTTCGGTGAGGTATTGAAACAACGCTTTATCGGTTGGCAGGCAGCGATGATCATCGGCAATCCGGAGCTGGGTTTCAAATTGGGCATCCGCTCGCAAAAACCGATCACGCTGTTCAATGGCGCGCTGGAATGCAAGTTATTGCGCTTCACCGTCGAGGAATCGGCTTTCTTCGAACCGAAAACCCATTCGCAACAGGAACGCATCGAACACATCAGCCGCCGCGCCCAAACCGGACAGGTCGACAGCCAGGCGGAAATGTTCGCCAACCGCTTGCGCAAAAACCTGAGAAAACTGGCCAAGTGGGCGAAACAGCAGCACATTCATTGTTACCGGCTGTACGACGCCGATCTGCCGGAATACGCGGTGGCAGTCGACGTTTATCAAGGCGAGCAAACCTGGGTCAACGTGCAGGAATACGAATCGCCGAAAACGGTCGATCCAATCAAAGCGAATCAGCGGTTGGCCGGCGCAATGGCAGCGATACCCCAAGTGCTGGAAATTCCCCCCGAGCAAGTGTTTCTGAAAATTCGCCGCAAGCAGAAAAGTACCGATCAATACGAAAAATTGGGCGACTCGCGCCACTTTCATGTCGTGGAAGAAAGCGGCTGCAAGTTCTGGGTGAATTTTGAGGATTATCTGGATACCGGCTTATTTCTCGATCATCGACCGATGCGTTTGTTGATTCAGCAGCAAGCCAAAGGCAAACGTTTTCTGAATTTGTTCGCCTACACCGGTAGCGCCACGGTGCATGCGGTAATCGGAGGTGCGGCATCGAGTGTTACGGTGGATATGTCCAATACTTATTTAGACTGGGCGCAACGTAATTTCGTCCTCAATGGAATCCGTGGTGACCACAAGCTAGTGCGTGCCAATTGTTTGCAGTGGCTAGCCGAGCAAGCGGATGCAAAACACAAGTCACAATTCGACTTAATTTTTCTCGACCCGCCCACTTTCTCCAATTCCAAGAAGATGGAGGAAATCTTCGACATCCAGAAAGACCACGTGCAACTGATCCGCAACGCCGCAACCCTACTGTCACCGGGCGGTATTTTGTACTTCTCGACCAACTTCCGTCGTTTCAAGATGGACAAGGAGACACTGGCGGATTTAGTCATCGAAGACATCAGCGCGGCGATGATCCCGGAGGATTTTGCGCGCGATGCCAAGATTCATTATTGCTGGAAAATTTCTCGATGAACAAGTATTTGCATCGTATTCAGAGTTGAGTGGGGCGTGTATTTCGTATTGTAGATAAATTACTGCAGTATTTATATTGGAGATGGAGAAATGAAGTGATTATCTATCGAACAATTGCTTAGCTTGCCCATTTGCATCCTGACCTCAGTGTCGTTCTTGCGATAAGAGGGGACTGTCAGTAATTTCGGCAGCGATTATCTGTAACGCCTGCTCGTCTAATGATTTTGAATCATCAATTAGCCAGGTCTTTTGATGCAAGAGGTGTTCTGGACGCATAAACTTGCCCATTAAGTCCAGCAGAAACCCACTGACAATTCGTTGCGCTGGAGCACTGACGCCGTCAAAGCTGTTCGCGTTATGAATCGCCATGTGCCGCAAGAATATAATCGCTTCGTCTTTTGCGTAATAATCATCTTCCGTCATTATTTTGGGCTCATTAAGCCATGGCTTGGCTTTAAAAAGCTCGAGAATTAACTCTGCGGCGATGTCTGCATTGATGGTTTTCATGGGGCTTTAGATAATTGTAGACTTACTGGCACGTTGTCAACCAACTAGGTTGCCAAAAATACATTTGTACATTTCGCCAGTTTCTCTTGCTATGGCGACTTCTGAATCGCCCCGGATTTTCCGGAGACATATTTTCTTGAGTCAAGCTGCATCAGCTGACTCTTCCTGTTGGCGATA
>JAMXAE010000026.1 GCA_024281695.1 Nitrosomonas sp.
AATGATCAAACTCTGCCTCCCCATCCAAACGAAAACCCTTACTGCCATTGAGATTGGATAAATCCAGCGTAGCACTAAAACCGGATGCTTTACCAAACACCACGTAACTGGAACCTGAGCTAGAACCGTTCGAGTCAGCTTCATAGGCACCGACAATCACATCATCGAATCCGTCTCCGTTTACGTCTCCAACATTGCTGACCGAGCGACCCGATGCATCGAATTTTATCTCCCCATCTAGCCGAAAACCATTGCTGCTATTAAGGTTGGATAAATTAATCCTGAAAGTCATGATATCGATTCCTTATAAAAAGTGATTAATCAGTCGTTTGGGTTACATTGCCCGATAGTTCGCTGTGATGTCTTCTTTGAATTGAACGGGTGAATGGCTTTTGATGCCTGATGCATAAAACCTGCAAACAATCGATTAAACAACAAAATCCGTCGTCACGTCCACCCCAACCAGCAACACCGCTCCGCCACCATCCTCTGTATAAATGTGATTTCCATCGCTATCGAAACCGCCATCCGTCCAGCCGCTGCTGAGCCCGACAATATGATCGCCCGCATCGCCCTTCACTCTTGACACATTGGAGGTATCCGACAAACCACGCACCTCCGCCGCGGTTAAAGTTAGCGTGTTATCTCCTCCTTTACCAAATAAGTGGATGGTTTCGATATCGTGGATTTTGCCATGAACATGGGTCAAATCCAGATTCAGGCCACCGCGACTTAACGCCAGAATGTCTACCCCCACCCCACCGTCGACCAATTGAAAGTTCAGATCCGGCACCCGAAGGTAGTCTGCACCTTTGCCACCATGAAATGCATCCGCCCCACCGCGACCAATCATGCGGTCATTGCCGTTACCGGTATCAAAAATTTCTCCCTCTCGAGTTCCTATGAGATTGTCATCGCCGGGAGTACCTGGAAAATCCACTGCAGCGTCAAAATGGCTTTTGCCAAATATGACGTAGCTGGAACCTGAAGCACCACCATTCGGATCAGCTCTATAAGCACCAACTATCAAATCATCAAACCCATCACCGTTCACGTCTCCAGCAGCGCTGACTGATTCGCCCGATAAATCATACGCCGTCTCTCCGTCTAACCGGAAACCATTGCTGCCATCGAGACTGGACAAATCCAGCGTAGCATCGAAACCGGAGGCTTTGCCAAACACCACGTAACTGGAGCCTGAATCGATGCCGTTCGGATCAGCTCTAGCACCCCCAACTATCAAATCATCCAATCCATCACCGTTCACGTCTCCAGCAGCGCTAACTGATCCGCCAGATCCATTAAATTCTGTTTCTCCATCTAGCCGAAAACCATTGCTGCCATCGAGACTGGATAGATCCATCGTAGCATCGAAACCGGAGGCTTTGCCAAATACCACGTAACTGGAGCCTGAATCGATGCTGTTCGGATCAGCTCTAAAAGCACCGACAATCACATCATCCAATCCATCACCGTTGACATCGCCAGCACCACTGACTGATTCACCTGAAAAATCATAGGCTGCAACTCCATCTAAGCGAAATCCGTTATCGCCATTAAGACTGGATAAATCCATTGCAGCATTAAAACCGGATGCTTTGCCAAACACCACGTAACTGGAGCCTGAATCAATGCCATTCGAATCAGCTCTATAAGCACCGACAATCACATCATCAAATCCATCGCCGTTCACGTCCCCGGCAGTACTAACCGACCACCCCGAACGATCATCCTGCGCTTCTCCATCCAAACGAAAACCGTTACTGCCATTAAGGCTGGATAAATCCATTGCAGCACTAAAACCGGATGCTTTGCCAAACACCACATAACTGGAACCTGAATACATACCGTTCGGGCCAGCGCCACGAGCACCGACAATCACATCATCAAATCCGTCTCCATTCATATCCCCTGCAGTGCTGACCGACCATCCCAGCAAATCACCAATCACTTCCCCATCCAAATGAAAACCATTACTACCATCGAGAGTGGATAAATCAAGCGTAGCACTAAAACCAAAAGCTTTACCAAATACCACGTAACTAGAATCTGATGGCCCATGGCCGTTCGGATCAGCTCCAAAAGCACCGACAATCGCATCATCAAATCCATCACCGTTCACGTCTCCAGCATTGCTGACTGCCGCCCCCGAATAATCACGCTCCCCTTTTCCATCGCCATTCAAACGAAAACCGCTACTGCCATCGAGATTGGATAAATCCATTGCAGCACTAAAACCGGATACTTTGCCAAACACGATATAACTGGAACCTGAAAATTCAGCATTCGGATCAGCTCCACGAGCACCGACAATTACATCATCCAATCCATCCCCATTCACGTCCCCAGCATTACTGCCCGAATAACCTGAAAAATCATACGCCGCTTCCCCATCCAAACGAAAACCGTTACTGCCATCCAGGCTGGATAAATTAATACTGAAACTCATGATAGGGATTCCTTATAAGAAGTGAATAATTAAAGAAGTAGGTTATTGTTTCACTGCCGAGATAATTCAAGTGATCTGCGCCATACTATGCTATGAATCCCCTTGATTAAGTCTAAAAACACAGGTTAAATTTAAGAAACTGTCGCTGTATATAGCGAGATACGGGTTAGTACTCAAAATACAATATTTCTTTTCTACCCACCATGTATTTTTGCACAATCTCACAGAGACTGAATCCAGTGGCACTACCTATCGCGCAATAAAAAAGTATGACTATATGACAATATCTTTCAAAATCCTTATTTTGGGCCATGGTGAAATGGGACAGGCAATGGAATACTTGCTCAAGGATCGGCATACTCTGGATATTTGGGATAAATTTCCAAAAAATAGCTATCCATATACCATCTTAGAGGAAAATGCACCTCGGGCAGACATCGTGTTGTTCTGTTTGCCGGTTAATCCGCATCGCGAAGTTATCCAACAAATCGCTTCATTATTAAAACCATCTTGCCTTTGTGTCAGTATCGCCAAAGGATTGGACGAGACAGGAAAAACTGCCGCACAAATCTTTGCAGAAAATTTGCCGAGCGATCAACCGTATGCGCTGCTGTATGGCCCAATGATTTCGGAGGAAATTCGATCGGATCGGTATGCTTTTGGTCAATTGGGCTGCGGTAATCTTGCTTCATTCCATCGGATTCAGGTCTGTTTTTCCCACACAAAATTGTTTATTGAACACACTACCGATATCGCCGGCATCAGTTGGTCGGTAATTATGAAGAACGTCTATGCGATGGCATTTGGCATGGTAGATGAGCTGAAACTGGGCGATAACATGCGTGGCTATCTTTCCGTAGCAGCGTTGCAGGAATTGAATCAAATTGTGCAGGCAATGGGCGGACAACCGAATAGCCCTTATCATTTGGCAGGACTCGGCGATCTGATCACCACGGCCACCAGTGAGCATTCGCATCACCATGAGTTAGGCCGACGATTGGCCAGAGAAGAAGCACATGACATTTCAGGCGAAGGGCCGCATACTCTGAAGATGATCCACCAACATCAGTTATTTAACACGCAAAATTATCCACTCTTTCGACTGATCAGCGATGTTGTGACATATCCCCATAACGTTCGCTTGAAATTTCATAATTACCTTGAGCAAATTTATGCGCGATCAAGCAAAAATTAACGTAACCTTTTATTTCATGCCGATTTATGACGCCGCGTTTCAACGATACCGTAAAAATAAGTTAGAATATGCCTTTTAGAATATTTATCGGGAGTTTCTGAATGTCAATGGCCGACCGTGACGGTGTAATCTGGTATGACGGAAAAATGGTTCCC
The DNA here is from genome assembly GCA_024281695.1 of Nitrosomonas sp. Taxonomy (GTDB): domain Bacteria; phylum Pseudomonadota; class Gammaproteobacteria; order Burkholderiales; family Nitrosomonadaceae; genus Nitrosomonas. The sequence goes on from JAMXAE010000026.1 coordinate 3,800, forward strand.
TGGCGGGAAGCCAATACGCATGTCTTAACCCATACCCTGCATTATGGATTAGGTGTTTTTGAAGGACTGCGTGCTTATGAAACGGCGCAAGGGCCTGCGATATTTCGTTTACAAGAACATACCGAGCGCTTATTTAATTCGGCCCACATTTTCATGATGAAAATGCCTTATGACAAAGCAACTCTCATGCAAGCACAATGTGATGTAGTAAAACAAAACAAACTATCTTCGTGCTATATTCGCCCCATCGCTTTTTATGGAGCCGAAGCCATGGGGCTTTCTGCTCGAACGCTTTCCACGCATGTTGCCATTGCCGCTTGGCCATGGGGTACTTATTTGGGTCCCGAAAGTCTTGTAAATGGCATTCGCGTTAAAACCTCGTCTTTCACCCGACACCATGTCAATATCAATATGTGTCGCGCGAAATCGGTAACGACTTATGCCAATTCGATTCTGGCCAACCAAGAAGTTGCATTGAATGGATATGATGAAGCGCTATTGTTGGATGTGGAAGGCTATGTGGCTGAGGGTTCCGGGGAAAATATTTTTATCGTGAAGCAAGGCAAGATTTACACACCGGATTTAACCTCCTGTCTGGAAGGCATTACCCGCGCATCCGTTATCGAACTGGCTGCAGAAATCGGTATTTCTGTCATTGAAAAACGCATCACTCGCGATGAAATCTATTGCGCCGATGAGGCATTCTTTACGGGTACGGCGGCTGAAGTTACGCCCATTCGCGAATTAGACAATCGCATCATTGGGCTTGGCAAGCGTGGACCGATTACCACACAAATACAAACCATGTTCTTTGATTGCGTCAAAGGCAAAGCTAAAAACCACGCTGACTGGCTGACCTTGGTTTAATACAGTTTTATATTGGAGCTTATTTTATGAATCAACAAACCAATAACAAAGCACGTGAAATTGAAATCACAACCGACGATTTGCCATTGCATTGTCCCATGCCGTCGATGATTCTGTGGAATTCGCATCCGCGAGTTTTTCTTCCCATCGAAGCAACCGGAGAAGCGCTCTGTCCTTATTGCGGCACCCATTACACACTCAAAGGCGGCGCTGTGGCAGGACACCATTAAATTTCTAAAGAGGCGTTCGTGTCGACTACACGTCCTCGCTAGATTGCAATACCACTTTAATCTGTTTTTCCGACAATAACCTTTATTAGGCCATTAAATGATGCATAACATTCCTCATGAAATTTTTAAAGCTTATGATATTCGTGGCATTGTCGGAAAAACGATTACTGTTGATAACGTTGAAAAAATCGGGCACGCCATCGGCTCTGACGCACGCGCCAGAAATCTGACTACAATCGCCATCGGTCGCGATGGTAGATTGTCCGGTACCGAATTATCCCAAGCACTGGCACGCGGCATTCAGCGCAGCGGCGTTAATGTGGTTGACGTCGGCATGGTCGCAACGCCCATGCTCTACTACGCAGCCCATGAATTATGCCAATACTCCGGTGTGATGGTCACTGGCAGTCACAATCCTCCCGAATACAATGGCTTTAAAATTGTATTGGGCGGGCAAACCTTATCGGCTGACACCATCCAGGCGTTGCGTATCCGTATTGAAAACAACGACCTGACTCATGGTGCCGGCAGTTATTCTGAACACGATATCGTGAATACCTACCTTGCACGCATTACCAATGACGTCAAACTGGCACGCCCCATCAAAATTATCGTTGATTGCGGCAATGGCGTGGCTGGCGCGTTTGCTCCGGCGCTTTACCGCGCTTTGGGTTGCGAAGTCATTGAATTATTCTGCGATGTAGATGGATCCTTCCCCAATCATCACCCCGATCCCTCAGTGCCAGAAAACCTGCACGATGTCATCCAAGCACTGAAAACAACCGGTGCGGAAATTGGGCTGGCTTTTGATGGCGATGGAGACCGACTGGGCATCGTCACCAAAAATGGCAGTATCATTAATCCTGATCGACAACTCATGCTATTTGCTGCCGATGTGCTATCCCGGAACCCTGGCGGTAAGATCATTTTTGATGTGAAATGTACGCGCAATCTAGCTCCTTGGATCAGTCAACACGGCGGCACACCGATCATGTGGAAAACCGGTCACTCTTTCATTAAAGCCAAGCTGATTGAATCGCAAGCATTATTGGCCGGAGAAATGAGCGGACATTTATTTTTCAAGGAACGCTGGTACGGTTTTGATGACGGCTTATACGCAGGTGCGCGTCTGTTGGAGTTACTGAGTCATCAAATCGATATCGATGCCACACTGAATAATTTGCCCGACAGCCTTAACACACCGGAGTTGCAAGTTCGCGTCGCAGAAGGTGAAAACCATACACTGATTGCGCAACTACAAAAGAATGCAGTATTTAGTAACGCACAACAAGTCATCACCATTGATGGATTACGCGTTGAATACAGCGATGGATTTGGCCTGGCACGGGCTTCTAATACTACACCGGTTATTGTGTTGCGATTTGAAGCCGATGATGAATCCGCACTCAAACGCATTCAAGAAGATTTCCGTCACAATATTTTGCAAGCCAAGCCGGATGTTCAACTGCCTTTTTAGTCAAACTAATATCCCCGGAACATGATGCGCATTGCAATCGCTCAGATTAATTGCACAGTAGGTGATATTGCCGGAAATGTCGCAAAAATTCTGTATGCGGTGCAGCAAGCCAAACAAGCCGGGGCTGAGTTGATCATCACTCCCGAGTTAGCGTTATCCGGATACCCTCCCTCAGATTTATTATTACGCGAAACCTTTTGCCAGGCTTGTGCTGCTGGGCTGATGCAGTTAGTCAAAGCGATTGATGACATTACGGTAATCGTTGGCCACCCGAATTTCGAAGAAGGCAAACTTTACAATGCCGCTTCAGTCATTCATCAAGGCAAAATTCTTCATACTTATCACAAGAGAATTCTGAACAAATCGCCATTTTTCAACGAATCTTATTATTTCGATACCGGCTCTGAACCGTGTATTTTCGAATTAAATAGAATCAAATTTGGAATTTTTATTTGTGCGGATTTCTGGATAGGCAGCACATCTATTGCAGTTAGTCATTCCGACGTGGATATCTTGTTAGTCCTCAATGCCTCTGCTTACCATATCAATAAACAGGTTTCGCGCTACCAGATCACTCATCATTTTATAAAACAGACGGCAATCCCGGTAATTCATGTCAATCTAGTAGGCGGTCAGGATGAACTGGTTTTTGATGGCGCTTCCTTTGCCATGAACCATCGGGGAGAACTCACGCACCAATTAAGAGAGTTTGTTGAATCCATCGAGTTGGTAGAGATTCATCATAAACAACCCACCAAAGGCAAACTAGCAGCCCCGCAGCTGCCTATTGCCAGCATCTATCAGGCGTTATGTCTGGGCGTAAAAGATTATATTCGCAAGAATGGTTTCCCTGGTGCACTGCTAGGTCTCTCGGGCGGTGTCGATTCCGCATTAGTATTGGCAATTGCCGTGGATGCGCTGGGCGCAGACAGCGTTAAAACCGTCATGATGCCTTCCCAATACACGGCGGATATCAGTTTGGAAGATGCCAATGCGATGGTTGAATTATTAGGGGTTAAGCATTATGAATGCAGCATACAAACCCTATTTGACCAGTACCTGTCTACAATCGAGGCTGATTTCCACATTTCAACCGATCCCATCGGATCGAACACCATGCCAGAAAATTTGCAAGCGCGCATACGCGGCACTTTACTGATGGCGCTGTCAAACCATTCGGGGTCGATTGTACTAACGACCGGTAACAAATCAGAGATGGCGGTTGGTTATTGCACACTGTATGGCGATATGGCCGGCGGCTTTGCAGTACTCAAAGATGTCAGCAAAACCATGGTCTATCAACTTTGTGAGTATCGCAATCAGATCAGTCACGTCATTCCGGAGCGCATCATCCAACGTGCACCTTCCGCTGAGCTGCGCCCCAACCAGACGGACCAGGACACTTTGCCTCCCTATGAAATTCTGGATGCGATTATCGAAACGTATGTCGAAAAGAATTACTCACCGGTTGAAATCATGTCGCTGAATCATGATGCGGCGGATGTCACCAGAACCATTCATTTAATTCACATGAATGAATATAAGCGCCGCCAATCTCCGCCAGGCGTTCGGATCACGCATTGCGATTTCGGCACGGCATGGCATTATCCCATCACATCCAGCTATAAAGTTTGGTCTACCTTTCAGCAATAAAAGGGAGTGATGGGTTTAATTGGGCGTAGCGCATTGCACCCGTATTGCACCCGTATTGCACCGTATCGTGATTCAAAATAGCGCAAATGATGGAAAACGCCGCACTTTCCCTCCGACATCTGCGCCATCTAACTCTGCCAGCGGCTCAATCAAATCATTCCACGGTGACAAATTGTAGAGTGGATAAGTGAAACGCCATCCACCGATATCACGTGGCGTGGTGGATGGCGCTTTGCTTATCCACCCTACAAAACGACAACCCCCCAAAAACCAAACCCGCAGGGGCTGCGCCCCTGCACCCCGCAAATATCAAAGGTCAAAAAGCCCTGGCGATACGAAAACCCAGGTTGAAGTTGGCTTCACCGGTGTTGTACATGCCACGGATAGCCGACCGCAAGAGCAGTGGCCGGCTGCCCCACGAACCGCCCCGAACCACCCGGCGATTACAATCGCCGCCCCCCTTTTCCAGCCACGCTGAACCGTCAGCTGGCGCGTTGTCGTAATTGCCATGCCAGCAATCCTGCGTCCACTCCCATACGTTGCCCAACGTATCGAACAAACCGTGGTGATTTTCGCCAAAACTTCCAACCGGCGCGGTATACACATAACCGTCATCACATTCCGCCAGCGTCCAGCCGGAATCGGCAATAGACTTTGCTTCTTGACCTAAGCCATTGGCGTAATCGCATTGACGATCGTCCCGGTAATAGCGCGCTGCCGTCGTACCCGCGCGCACCACGTATTCCCACTCCGCTTCGGTCGGCAAGCGGTAAGTTGCCCCGGTGCGGCGCGATAGCCAGGCGACATAGGCTTGCGCATCATTCCATGACACGCACACCGCCGGATGATCGTCAGTTTGTTTAAAGCCTGGATTGCTCCAATTGCGATCCGGCAATTGCTCAACCTCTTTCTTATCCGCATTCCATCCATAACATCCCTTACCGCCTTGCTCGGCAGTTGTCTGGTAACCAGCCTCCTCCGCAAATTGCCGGAACTGTCCGACGGTGATCTCACAGCGGCTGATGGCAAAGGGCTGCGGAATCGTGACAGCATGCGGCGGTTGCTCATAGGCATCACCGTCCGTTGATCCCATTTGAAACTGCCCCGGACGAATCGCCACCATCGTGGGCGCCTGCCCCTCCGCAGTGCGGCAGGTTTGCGCCAAAGCTTGCGAGGTTTTTTTGGCTTCCGCGGATCTTTCGCCGAGCGGTTTCGCAGTTTGCTGTTCACCCGCAGCGCCGACAGTCAACTGCCCGCACAACAAACCGACACCAATCAACCCGATAAATTTTTTGTTTACTCGCATAACCCGATGCCTTATCCGTTAACACTTGATACGCATGTTTACAAACTTGTCATTTCGACCCAAGGGAGAAATCTTGCACAACTGTTCAAGATTCCTCACTGCGCTCGGAATGACACTTAACCCGTAGAACCGTAGGGTGCCATTAAGCGTAGCGCAATGCACCAAGAGCCGCGTGCATGAAATCACATCATTGACGGATTACGCTGCACCAATCCATCCTACAAAAACTACAAAAGCGGCAAACTACGGTAGGGTGGATAAGTGAAACGCCATCCACCATAACCACGTGATATCGGTGGATGGCGCTTTGCTTATCCATCCTACAAAACTTGGTTATTTTGTTTCATGGCAATCCTCCAAAAAACCCGTGAATCTTAAAACCCGCAGGGACTCCGCCCCTGCACCCCGCAAATATCAAAGATCAAAAAGCCCTGGCGATACGAAAACCCAGGACGTAGTTGGCTCCAACGGTGCTGAGCCAGTTACGGAGAGCCGACCGCAAGCTCTGTGGATAGTTGCTCCACGAACCGCCCCGAACCACCCGGCGAGCACAATCACCGCCCCCCTTCTCCAACCACGCCGAACCGTCAGCCGGTGCGTTGTCGTAATTGCCATGCCAGCAATCCTGCGTCCATTCCCACACGTTGCTAGCGGTATCGTGCAAGCCGAATGCATTGGCTTTGAATGAACCGGTTGGTGCGGTTTGTTTGCTATCCCACTCACTGCCACAGTCACCGCATACTGCATTATTTTTGCCGATGTCATCGTCCCACCAGTAGCGGGTTTGCTTGCCAGCACGGGCCACATATTCCCATTCCGCTTCCGTCGGCAGGCGGTAGCGCTTGCCGGTTTGCTGCGATAGCCAATGCACGTAAGCTTGCGCGTCGTTAAAAGATACATTAATTACTGGCCGCTTGCCGCGTCCCCAGCCATTATCGTCCGGTAATTTACGCTTAGTAGCATTGGCAAATGCATCGTATTCGTCAAACGTCACTTCATATTTGCCAATTTCAAACGCGTAGCCGATCGTGACTTCGTGTTGCGGGCTTTCATCAGAATCTCGTCCCGATTCGGTTTCAGGAGAACCCATCAGGAATTTTCCGGGTGGAATGCGCACCATTTCGGGTTCGAACGGCAGGCCAAGGTCCAATTTATCGGTGAATGCCGTGCCGTGCTGGTAGGTGCGGTTCAGTTCCACTCGAATCGTCTTATCAGCCAAATTTTCTGACGGATTGAATGCCGCTTCCGCGCCATAGGTCAGCCACTTCAAACTGCGCGCAACGCGTTCGGCGGCGGCTTCGCTGTCGGCGGGATAGCGAATGGTGTTGCGATTCGCTGCGTTGGCTTCATTCGTTCCGGGCTGTTGCGGGGTTACCGTAAACTGCGCGGATTTCAGATTGTTTTGCAGTGCGCTCATCAATGCTTGCGTGTCTTCGCGGTACTCAATGGTGACTGGCCATTGGGTATTCTCCTGCGCAATGCGATTACGCTGATAATCAACCAATGCGTGCTGGCCGAAGTAATGCCAGGCTGCGTAAAATGTGCCGCTGCCGAGTAATGTCCAAAGCAGCGCGATCGCCGCCGGACGCAGCAGCACCGATTGATTGTTTTGCGGCAGTAGCTTCGCCAGCGCTTGCGGAATGCGGAAATCAAGCAACCCCAGTTTGCCGCCGCGCAGAATGTTGGCGAAAATCGGGTCGTTGATCGCGGAATCCTTGGAGATTGCGCGCCAATCGTCGAATTTGATTTGCAGTCGCCATTTGGACGGAACTCTGACTTCGAGGCTGAGCACTTGCAGACTGTCCCGGCTGGCGGCCTGATCGAACAAGCGCTGCCAGACCGCCGCCACCTGTGTGCGTTCAGTGCGATCCATGCCAAGCAACAAGGCTTCGCGCAACCAATCCGGCAAATAGGCGTGCGTCAGCCACGGCAATCGACTCAAACGCGCCAGCCGCTGCTCGCGCCGTTGCGGCGGATCGGCAATCAACGTGGCGGAATTCAAACCGCCGAACAACAGATAATCGAGTGCTCGCGTCAACGGCCAGTGCGGTTTCGGATAAACCGCGACGGCACGCAGTAGACGCAAGCCGCCGGTACCGAGGAATTGTTCCAATTGCCGCAGCAGCAACGGCAAATCCGCACCGTACGGCGGTCGCTCGCCCAGCCAGGCATCGGGTTCCGCCGCGATAAGGGCGGGCAGCGGCCAGGTCTGCGGCACTTGCGGCAATAGTTTGTGCGGTTGCGGCTTGGTCAGGTATTCGACCAGTTGCGGCAAGTTATCTTGCGCCAGCGGCAGCATCAGAAAGCGGCGTTGCGCCAGCAATTTGGCATGCACATTCTTGGCATCGCGCGGCTGCAGCCACACCTTGTCTCGCCACGGGGTGAAATCATCGAGCCAGGAACGGGGTTCGCCGCTGTAGGGATGAAATAGAATTCCGGTTTCACTGATGATCAGCAAACGCGCACCTTCATGCCGCGCGGCCAGTTGCGGCAATTGATAATATTTTGCCGGACTGTTGGCATCACCCCATTGCACCAGCCAACGCGGATCGTCGCGAAAGCGATAGGTGGTGATCGGCAATCCCAACGACTTGAAGCGCTTTTCCAATTCCTCCGCCAGCGCCGCTTGCTGATCGTTGCGATGCTGACTGCGCACCAGCAGCACATGCTCCGGTGCGATGCGGCGGTTCCGATAAACCGGCTGAAAATAGCCGCCGTTGCGCGCGGTGGCATCGACCGTGGCGGAAATGTGCAACCGCTGCGTCGGCTCCAGCCGGGCGGCATGCAATTCGCGCAGGGTCTGTTCAGCCTGGGCACCGCCAAAAAACGGTTGCAGCAGGCGATCGAAATGGAAACAACGCAACAGGTCATCGGCCGATGCATTTTGCTGTCGCAGCACCGCATCGCGCCGGTAGCGCCAGACCAAGAAGCCAATCACCGGCAGCCACGGCAGCGCGAATAACGCCCAGCCGATATGGCGCACAGCGTCTTCCCAATCTTTCTTGATGTAATCGGGTTCCAGCTGCGACCGTGGCGTGATGTGATCAACGATGGTGATGGAATCGGCGGGTAGTTGCGGCTTGCGGCGCACGATGGGTGGCGCTAGCTTTTCCGATTCTTTGGTTGGCTCAACTCCAACCGGCATGGAAACCGGCTTCGGCCAAAACCAACCCGGCCCTTTGGCGATGAACAAAGCCAGCAAGCAGACAATCACCACCACACCCCCCATGATCCAGAATTTCTGGGATTTTTGCGCGACGGCTTGGGCTGCCAGTAAGGCATCGCGGCCTGGCGCGGCAATGCGGTTTACCGATGCCAGCGCCGGTTGCGTTTCAGGGTTCAGCCATTGCTTGAACAATACCGGAAATCGCGCTTGTTCTTCCGGGTTGCGGCAAAACAGCGGCCCGAGCAGCGGTGCTAACTCACGCGCATCCTTGGGCAGTCTTCCTTGCCGTTCCAGCCGATCGAGCAAGCGGAGTCACCGACAGCCACACGTCGACGCCGTGCGCCATGCCTTCCGCGCGCAGCAGCGCGCCCAGCTCGTCGATGCGGAAATAAAATGCGCGGGTGTCCACGGATTCGATTCGTCTAGGATGCCGGTTGCGCTTTTTTCCAGCCGTCGATCAAATTGTTGATGCGCTCCTGATCTTCCTTGTGTTTTAACAACGTAACGCTGGCGCTGGTGGTAAAAACATCCAGCCATGCGGTGTTGGTCAAATGCGGCGTTTCGGTCAGCCGTTGACTGCGTTTTTGCAGCAACTGCATCCAGTTCAGCAGTTCCGCAATCGACGGCGGTTTCTCCAATTGCCCTTCATTGCGCAAATAGCGGAAAAACGAGACGCCCGCCGCCCATACGCTTTTTTGCGCATTCGGTACGGTCTCTTCAGCAGGGATTTTGATGTCCAAGCGTTTTTCGACAATGCTTTCGATAGTGACATCGCCGTCATTCGCGTCACTCGCAGAACTGCTTGCCTGATTACCCGGTTTACCGCGAAAAGCCGGTAGATCGAGATGGTAATAGACGCAACGGCGCAGAAACGCATCCGGCAATTCACGCTCGCGATTGCTGGTGATGACAACGACCGGCCGCATGGTGGAGTCTTGCAGCGAAATTGTAGTTTTGTTGCGGCCAACTTCGAACAATTCGGGAATATCGAACGTCATGCGTTCAATTTCGTTCAGGATGTCGTTCGGCACTTCGCGCGGCGCTTTATCGATTTCGTCGATCAACACCACCGACCGACGGGGTTCGCCGATGGCTTGCGAGGAATCGGATTGATCCAAGCATTCGAGCAAACCGAGCGCACGCACCGCGTCGCTGCCCAACGCTTGTAAAATCGCTTTGCCGAGCGCCTCGAAATATAAAAAGCGACGCGGATCGTCGTTGTCGCCATCCCGGCGGCTTGCGCGAAAACGGCCCAAAGTATCGAAACGGTAAAATAAATCGCGGCTTTGAGTATCCGATTTGACGGTAAAAGTCAGCGGTCTTGGCAAGGGATCGATGTCATTGCGCGGCTGATCCAGTTCCCACGCCAAACTGTAAGCCAATTGCGATTTGCCACAGCCGGGTTCACCGGTAAGCAGCAGCGGCATGCCCAACTCCAGCGCCACGTTAACGGCGGAAACCAGCCCTGCGGGTGCCAGATAATCCTTCGGGTGCGTCAAATCCTCCGGATTGAATCCAGGTAACTTTTGCCATTTTGCCGGACTCAGATCCTTGCCCCGGCCCGAGTAATAATGCGGTTCTAAAATGATCGACATGGTGTGTTGGCTCTTATTGTGAGTGATGGTTTCTGAGGATAGGTTCCAATGTGTTTTTTATCTCATTCATAGGAACACCGGAAGACTTGGTGAATCTTGTAGTTATTTCAATTTGAATTTTGTCTGCCAAGCTCTGGTCTTTGACATAAGTATCCAGCCAAGGGGCAATATGATCATGGAGATTTGGTGTTTCAAGAATAGGCAGTAATACTTTTTCTTGATTATGCACTTTAAGTAGGGACTCCATAGTTTCTGCCCAGGATGGCGAGGATTTCCGCCAGATCCTGCTGAACAAACTTTTTTCCTCGATGTAATCCGATTTACAGACCATTAATAAATAATGCCTACGAGTACCAGGCTGAAGTTGCAGGGTTTTCCAGGTTGATAACAATTTAACCAGAAATTGCTGATTCTTAATTTGTTCCGGTCTAAGTTTCCATATCAACAGCAGATGCTCTTCTTTTTCTTGCTCAAGACGGTTTTTAACCGCAAGCTCATTGGAAGCACAATCCAGGTTTTCAGCAAGAAGTAACCAGAGAAATTCCTCCGGCTTAAAATCCAAAAAATCCAAATCCAGCGCAATCTCTATGGGTCTAGTTAATTGCTTTTTAAGAATCCCCATAAGATTGGCCAATTTATACTGTATCCCTTCCGGCCATTCTTGCGATGCTCCGTAAACGATAAAACCATCAAGAAAATCACTTGCCGGAGAAGTCGATAAATACCTGTGCAGATGATCACGCTGCGGTTGCCGGTCGAATTGACCCAATTGATATAACGGATGAACAGATTCTTTTCGATCAGGTGCTGCAATTTTTGCAATAACCGGTGGTTCACTGATATTGCCGGGAAAAAAGGCTTACCGGTTTGTGATTTTTGCGATTGACCGGGAAAAAATGGAATTTTTAACGATTTGCCGCGTTGCTTGCTGATTCCACTTAGCAAACAATCCAGCGCTTGCCGTTCATCAGAATACAAATACAAATCGATCGTTTTAACAGCGCTCGAAATGATGTTTTCGTTAACTTTATCACTGATCTTTATGGGAATTAGCAAGCCCTTCGAACCATCTGGATCAAGCGCCTGAATGAAGGTTCGGGATACTTCTTGATAGGAATTTCCGCCAAAATTAGGAGAAAGTATCAGAATCATCCGGCGCATGGTTTTTTGAGCATCCGCGTCGGCCAATACTCTATTGATGGCAATAATTTCATTCTCTCCTGCCGAGATATGCCAATCAGGATTCCAAACTTTGTATCCAGCTTCTACTAATTGCCAGCTTATCCACCCAGCCCATTGCTTGTCGGCTTCATTGTGACAAATAAAAAAATCCATCGGATATATAGTAAGTTAGGCTAGAGATGTCAAATTCTATCTGGGAAAAGAAGGTTTGGAAATCGGTATTCGTCCTTTTCTTACGCCACTCAACAGCTTTGTCTTGGCATCTTCTGCGCTACAATCAATCAAATCAAGATAGATGATGGGGCGCAACAAACCGGACAAAGTCACTTCACGCACGCGAATTGGAATCAAAAGCCTGTTCTCACCGGTCGGATCCTGCGCAAAAGCGGCTGCCCACTCCGGAGCGGTAAACTTGGACTGCAAATAGTCGGGGGACAATACCGCAATAGTTCGAATAGTTTCAGTGGCAGCTTTTTGCATGGCCAAAACGAAGTTTTCCCCTGGACCAAAATCCCAAGCTTGAATAACCGTGGTATAACCAGCTTCTTCCAAGGTCCATGCAATCCATTCCGCCCAATCCCGATCCGCGCTGGTATAGCTAATAAAAAAGTCTTTCTTTTCCATGAAATGGATATGCACAATCAAATTGATCTCAGAAGTCTTTAGCGTATCATAAAATATTACGGATGTTGGACTATCTACAAAGCCAAGTAAACTAACGCTCAAAATACAACTCAAATGAAATCATCACGCAATCAACTCATCCAATCCATAAATTACCGGTTCTGATGAGAATTTACTCCCAATAATAGCCATGAAGTTAATCTCGCTGATCATTGCACTCTCGCTTCTGTTGCCGGTAAACAGTAGCGCGCATGAATTGCCTGAACTGGGCGATGTCTCTCAGGCGACCATCACGCCGCATCAGGAGCGACAAATCGGCTTGCAAATCATGCGTCAGATTCGTGCCGATCCGAGTTATTTGGATGACCCTGAGATTGCCAGTTATCTGAATAATCTGGGACATAAATTAATCGCCAATTCCGATGAAGCCAATGCCCAGCAGTCGTTTGAATTTTTTGCCGTGCAAGATCCATCCATTAATGCATTCGCTTTACCAGGCGGATTTATGGGATTTAATAGCGGTCTGATTGTCGCTGCACAAAGCGAATCGGAACTCGCTGCTGTGATGTCGCACGAAATTGCTCATGTGACACAGAAGCATCTGGCACGCATGATTGCCGGGCAAAAATTTGATTTGGTTAAGTCCTTGGCGACCCTGGCAGTCGCGATTATTGCTGCGCGATCCAACCCGCAAGCAAGCCAGGCAATATTGGTGGCTTCCCAAGCCAGCATGATTCAATCGAAACTGGATTTCACACGTAAGCATGAAAAGGAAGCCGATCGCATCGGGTTAACTATTTTGCTGGATGCAGGATTTGATCCTCAAGGTATGGCTGCTTTTTTTGAGCGCCTACAAAGAGCCGGTCGATTCCATGAAAATGGTGCCCCTTCTTATCTGCGCACTCACCCGATCACTTTTGAACGGATCGCAGATATACAAAATCGCACGCGAGAAATGCCTTATCGGCAAGTTCCGGATAGTATCGATTTTTTGATGGTACGCGCCAAGTTACGTGCATTACAAGGCAAACCACAAGATGCCGTGGCACAATTCAAAGCACGTTTGGATGAGAAACGGTATACCAATGAAGCAATTGAACGCTATGGTTATATCCATGCTCTATTACGGGATAAAAAGAACAAACAGGCAAACACCGAACTGTCCCACTTATATCAAATGTTACAAACAGATTCTTCCTCATCCGTTTTGACCGACCATCTATTAGGGAAAGCCGTACGCATTGAACATAAGAATGTGATTGCCGGCGCTATGATTGAAGCACTTGCTGCCAGTGTAAAGCTTGCAAATGGGAAAATTACCGAAGCATTTAATATTTATAAAGATGCATTAAAGATTTATCCACAACACCGTGCACTGATTCATGGCTATGCGGATGCGTTAATAAAAAACAAACAGATTGATTCCGCACTTGAATTTATTAATAAACAATTACCCCTGTTTCAGAATGACGCTCAATTGTTTAGCTTGCAGGCTCAATGCTATGCCTTATTAGGTGATAGAATGCTCGAGCACCGCGCACAAGCTGAGGTTTATTTTCTCAAAGGTCACTATGCAGGTGCTATTGATCAATTACAAACTGCACTGCAAAACGATAATGGAAATTTTTATCAGTTATCGAGTGTTGAGGCCCGTCTTAAGCAAATGAAGACACTGAAAGCAGAAGAAGATAAAGAAAAATAAGCGATCGCCATTCATTTTGGTCATGTTTCATCAACCCATTAACTTAATACGCCCAGTTAAAATTAATCCTTTGATTACGATTAATCCAAAATTGCATCTATTCAAGCGTCTCTAAATGTTAACTTTTAGTGTCAAACGAATTGTCATTATTGTCATTCTGATCGCTGTCACTGTTGCCTATTGGACTAGCAGCGGTAAGAAAGAATCAAAAGAAGGTCAATATAGAACCCGAAATGTTGAGCTTGGAAATATTATACAAACGATCTCTGCCAACGGTACGCTCACACCGGTGGTCCTGGTCAATGTCGGTACTCAGGTATCGGGCACTGTCGCAAAGTTACATGCGGATTATAACGATCAAGTAAAAATTGGCCAGGTATTGGCTGAACTCGATCCCGCCTTGCTGCGGGCACAATTACAACAATCCAAAGCGAATCTTCTGAGTGCGCAAACCGCATTCAGAATTGCCGATAGCAAACTAAAACGCCAACGTATGCTTAAGGAAAAAAATTTCGTTTCCCTGGAGGCGCTACAGATCGTTGAGCAGGAAGTAGAATCAGCACGGGCACAACTCGCAGTCAGTAAAGCCCAAGTCGAACGCGACCAAACCAACCTCAATTACAGCGTTATTCGTTCCCCCATATCGGGCGTAGTTATTGCACGCGATGTCGACATTGGTCAAACAGTGGCCGCCAATTTTCAAACGCCTATCCTGTTTCAAATAGCCCAGGATCTGCGACAAATGCAAGTCAACATTAGTGTTGCTGAAGCTGATATCGGTCAGTTACATATTGGCCAATCGATTAATTTTACCGTGGATGCTTTTCAGCAACGCAAATTTACCGGCACAGTCAAGCAAGTCCGACTCAATCCGACGATTCAGGAAAATGTTGTCACTTATAATGTCGTAGCAATGGTTGATAACGATGATGGCGCATTATTACCCGGGATGACTGCCAATATCAATTTTGTGGTGCTCCAGAAAAATGACGTGTTACGTGTACCCAATGCCGCTTTACGCTATCAACCCAAAGATAACGAATTAAACGAAAGCAGCAAAACCACCAAACCATCCAATCAACCAACGCTGTACCAATTATCAGAAGGCAAACCGACTCCTATTAGCATTACCACCGGTATTTCAGACGGCAACTTCACAGAAATTGTGCAGGGTTCGATTCAGGCCGGTGACAAAGTAATTATTAGCGAAATTATCGATAAAAAAGAGTCCGAGAGTAAATTCAAACTAAGAGTATTCTAATGTCATCTACCCAGACAAATTACTCTGTCAACATACTCATCCGACTAGAGAATCTTTGTAAAAGCTATAATCTGCACGATGCCAATGGCAAAACCCTCACGAATCAGGTGCTATTTGATATCAATTTGACCATCAATCAAGGTGAGTTTGTAGCCATCATGGGACATTCTGGATCAGGCAAATCCACACTCATGAACATACTAGGTTGCCTCGACATACCTACGAGTGGCTCCTACTGGCTATCAGAAAAGAATGTTGCGACCCTTTCCAGCGACGAGCTCGCAAGTGTTCGCAATCGCAATATAGGTTTTGTGTTTCAGGGATTTAATTTACTCAAACGAATGACTGCACTGGATAATGTGGCAACCCCATTACTTTATGCCGGTATTAATCGCTCCAATAGTCGCAAACAAGCCTTAGAGCTTCTTCGACGTACCGGATTGGAGAATTTTGCCATGCACCAACCCAATCAGCTTTCGGGTGGCCAACAGCAACGTGTCGCAATCAGTCGTGCGCTGATCAATCAGCCACCGTTAATTCTTGCCGATGAACCGACAGGAAACTTAGATTCACAAACCAGTGGTGAGATCATGTCTTTATTTGAACAACTCAATCGAGATCAAGGTATCACTATCGTACTGGTAACGCATGAAGATGATATCGCAGCTTATGCCAAGCGCCTGATTCGCTTAAAGGATGGGCATATTATCTATGATAAAAATACTGATGCTGAAGCAGTTTCACATCAGCATGTATGATTTTCTCGATCTTATGACAGCTTTCCATACTTATTCTAGCCAATGATCGGGCCCTACTGACACTATGAATCTATTTGCAATTATCGGTGAAGCATTGCGCGCCCTGCGTCAAAATCGCTTGCGTACGGGATTAACCATGCTGGGAATGATTATTGGAGTAGCCGCTGTCGT
This sequence comes from Nitrosomonas sp., assembly GCA_024281695.1. GTDB lineage: Bacteria > Pseudomonadota > Gammaproteobacteria > Burkholderiales > Nitrosomonadaceae > Nitrosomonas. The sequence continues at coordinate 19,792 of JAMXAE010000026.1, forward strand.
CTTAATGCTATCCATTGGTCAAGGCGCTGAAACCAAAATCAATCAAACCATCGCTTCCATGGGCAGCAACCTTTTTATCGTTGTCCCGGGTGCCACATCTTCCGGCGGATTCAGTTTTGGTAGCGGCAGCGTCAGAACCCTCACCATTCACGATGCACAGGCAATTGCAGAATTACCTTCAGTCAGTGCAACCGCGCCTGTCATTACGGGCACAGCTCAGCTCAATTATGCTGCCAAGAATTGGAGTACCATCATCACAGGTACTACGCCAAGTTATTTTGAAGTAGGTAGCTGGAAAATAGAATCAGGCACCACTTTTACCGAATCTGATTTACGCTCGGCGGCACGCGTAGTTGTTTTAGGATCGGTCACGGCGCAGAACTTGTTTAATGATGAAGATCCTATAGGCAAAACCATACGTATTACTAACCGACCTTTTCTGGTCGTCGGTGTATTAATGCCTAAAGGACAAAGTTTGACGGGACGTGATCAGGATGACAATGTTTTCATACCCATTACAACCAGTGAAAGACAAATAACGGGCAATCAGTTTCCCGGTTCTATCCGTCACATGTTGGTGCAGGGAAAATCAGCTGATGAAATGGATATTTCTGAACTAGAGATCACTCAATTACTACGCCAGCGTCACCGCATCGCAAAAAGCAAAGAAAATGATTTCACCGTGCGTAATTTAACCGCACTTGCCGATGTGGCCACAGGTGCCGCCAAAGTGATGTCGATTGTATTAGGCTCAATAGCATCGGTTTCTTTATTGGTGGGTGGGATTGGTATTATGAATATCATGCTGGTATCGGTGACCGAACGCACTCGTGAAATTGGCATTCGTATGGCCATCGGGGCAAATCAACGGGCAATTCTTACCCAGTTTCTGTTAGAGGCTATGATGATCTGTATTATGGGTGGGTTGATTGGCTTGATATTGGGTATTGGCGGTGCTTGGCTAGTCAGTGAATTCGCGGATATGCTAATTGTTATTACACTGAATATGATTGCGCTGGCTTTTCTATTTGCTTCAGCGGTTGGCATATTCTTTGGTTTTTATCCTGCAAAAAAAGCCGCTTCGCTTAAACCTGTCGATGCACTTCGCTATGAGTAGCCGGTAAATTTTGACTTAAAAGATTAAAAAATAGGATACATTACTGAACTCTATGAATAGCTTCGTTAACCTGATGTTTATTATTAACTCACTTAAACTTTGTTAAATAGATAATAATCCAATCATAAACGGGAGGAAGCTAATCATGACAATCAAAGAGCACCCTACTTCTGATTTTCTAGCGGTCGTCGTCGTAGAAAACAAGAACGAAGCAATGACCGTTGGAGAAATTAAAAATGCTCTACACGAGCGGGGTTTTGGCATATTAATGGCGATTGCTGCTTTTCCGATTTGCATCCCGCTACCCGTTCCACCCGGCTATACCACCATATTTTCTATCCCATTATTCATTTTCTCGGTACAAATGGTACTGGGCATGCAAGCACCTTGGTTACCTGCTTGGATTGAAAAGAGATATATTAAACGATCAGTTCTTGCAAAAATAATTACAAAAGCAAATCCTTGGCTCAAAAAGATTGAGAACCGCATGCAACCGCGCATGACGTATATCAGCGTACATACCTGGGAAAGAATTATTGGTATTTTCTCATTCGTTTTTGCTTTAGCAGTCGCGTTACCCATACCTTTAGTCAATTTTCCACCCGGCTTGGGTATATTGGTCATGTCTCTCGGTCTGCTGAACCGAGATGGTGTAACCATATTGATCGGCATGATTATTGGCACTATTGGGATAGGGATTACAATGATTATTTTGGTCATGCTATGGATGGGAATGTCGATTCCATCGTTCTACTGAGTGAATATCCAGTCAAGTCAATTAATGGAACAAAATTTCTTCGCATCCAGCTTGATGCTAGTATTCTGTCCAGTTGATTAACGAATATTTTGTGATCATGCTGATTCAAGGTCGACAAACCACCGGCATCAATCCCACTGGCATACAAACCTTCCATAAAATTCCTCATTTTTAGAAATGACATTGACAAAACTTGTAGTCATTCTTAGTATGTTTAAGACTACTGCATAATTAACTTTTCAATGTTGACAAGATCATAAGAACTTAACTTATTTAGATTAGTAACGATCAGAAAAATAGCTGTGCACTAGTCTCTTGCATATATAATTTTAACAAATTGTCAATTACTTTTGACTACTATGGTTTTTATTAAAGGAAGTTGCATCAGTAACAGCACAATCTAATTTTTATTTATAATAATAGGAAAAAATCATGAATAAAGTTATTACTAATACTCTCAGACAATATATTCACATTATGTCGCTCGTGTTAATCACTGTGATGGGATTTACTTTGTTAGGAAGTGTTCAAGCTGCTGCTTTGTTTGCGGATACTACTCGTAGTCAATGCACAACTCTAAACTGTCAGGCTGCAGTTATTGATAAAGCCGTCATTATTTCCGAACAACCTGTATCCGGAATCGCGAGTACGATGCCATGGACCGGCCAATTTTACAGTTCTGGGAATGAATGCGTGCGAGTCGAGGTAATCGCCACCGATCCATCTGGTAGTGACTTAACAATGCATTTTGTCGGCCCTGACTTATCAGTATGGCGAGATGATGACAGCGCGGGCAATAGACTTCCTCTCATTAAGGCCAATACTCTTACACCAGGTCGCTACACTGTCGTCGTCGGTCTCTTCGACCCTACAAGTGCCAACACCAACACGCGCTTCAAGTTGAGTTACGGTCGATATCAATCAGGTAATCCGAACTGTAACATTCCATCTGTTCCTCTGAATTAAACAACTCCTCAACCCCGTGGCAAAACCACGGGACATTAGAAAAGCTTAAGCTATTGTTCCAGCGCGGTGATTTTGGTACCCGTACTGTTAATCTTCCCTGCAGCTACCAACTTTACCCAGTTACGAAACGTTTATTCTAACAGCCCCAGTTCCTTCGCCACCAAACTAATTGACTTCCCCATCTTCTCACTTGTTTGATCGCTTATTCCTTGAATTCAACCGTGTATTCCTTTTAGAACCTTAACAGTCTGACTACAGGTACAATTTTCGGGTGTGTCATACAAAGTAAATATAAGTGGTCTTTGTCGCAACCAATCTGCTCAAATTCAATGTCGTATCACTTTTCTATCTCTTTCGCAGTCATTGATATTACAACCGCTTCGTCTAACAAACCACGCACAGTTGCTCACTTTCATTATGACTTGTTTCATTCCAACATTCTAAAACCTCTAATTAGATTCCCATGGCAAGGCCAGGGAATCTAATTAATAATTCAAGAACTCCTTTTTTCGTCATTGAGTACCTGCGGCAAAGCGGCTTTTAAGTAGTAAAACATGGACCACAAGGTTAAAACAGCAGCGACATAGATGAGCCATGTGCCTATTTCTTGCGGATTAAAATGTTCACCGATGTTGTCATGATAAAGCAGCAAAGGAATCGCAATCATCTGTGAAGTGGTCTTGATTTTACCTAGAAAAGATACTGCAACACTTTTCGATCGACCAATTTGCGCCATCCATTCACGCAAAGCTGAAACCGTAATTTCACGCCCAATGATAATTAAAGCGATGGGCGCATCCAAGCGTCCAAGATAAACCAGTAGGATCAATGCGGCTGACACCATTAATTTATCCGCTACCGGATCAAGAAACGCACCAAAGGCCGATGTCTGATTCAAAACTCGTGCCAGATAACCATCCAGCCAGTCTGTAATAGCTGCGCCTGCGAAAATTGCGGTAGCGACTAAATTCTGATTAGTGGGAGATAACCAGGAATGCGGAAAATAGAAGATGCCAACAAATAATGGTATGGCGAGTATCCGCAGCCAGGTTAATAAATTGGGTAAATTGTAAGGCATATGATCGTAGCTAGTACAAACTGATTAAAAGGATATCCACTTAAATGAATATTAGAGCTGATAAGTATTGAATTGTATAATCGGCAAAACAATTCTCGATAATTAATGTAATTCTTTATATATTTTTTCAGCCAGCTTCCGGCTTATGCCTTCTGTTTGTTGTAGTTCTTCAATACTCGCTGTCAGAACTCCCTTTAATCCGCCAAATCGACCCAACAGGCGCTGCCTACGTTTGGCACCTACTCCCGTGATATTCTCCAGGCTTGAGCTGGTTCTGGTCTTGCCACGCCGGCCACGGTGACCTTGGATCGCAAACCGATGGGCTTCATCACGTATTTGCTGAATGAGGTGCAAAGCAGCATGCTCACTGGGTAATTGTAGCGGCTTTTTAGGTGGGGGGAAAATCAATTGCTCCAAACCCGGCTTACGCTCTTCGCCTTTGGCCACACCCAGTAAATTGGCATCACTAATACCCAGTTCTTGTAAAGCTTCTTGCGCGGCGGTGATTTGCCCCTTTCCACCATCAATCAGAATCAAATCCGGTAATTGCCCCTCCCCTCTGATTACTTTCTGATAGCGCCGGGACAGGGCTTCGCGCATGGCTGCATAATCATCACCGGGAGTAATGCCTTCGATGTTAAAACGACGGTATTCATTATTACGCATGGCGTAATTATCGTATACCACACAAGATGCAACCGTTGCCTCACCCATCGTATGGCTGATATCAAAACACTCAATGCGACTCAATCCAGGCATACTCAATTCCTGCTGCAACGCCAATAAGCGCTTCTCCTGACTAGCTTGTCGACTCACCATTTGCTTCAGGGCCAGGCGCGCATTTTCAGTCGCCATATCCAGCCAAACACGCTTCTCACCCACCGGATTGAAATTAATCGCGATCTTATGCCCACACTGATCCGTTAATAATGTCTGCAAGGCTTCAAGCTTGATTTTTTCGCCCAAGATAATTAAAGGTGGCGCACTCCTATTTAAATAATGCTGCGCCAGGAAAGCTTCAACAACACTAACTGGCGTGCAATCATCGGCATTCTGGGGAAAAAAACTCTTGTCCCCTAAGTGTCGCCCACCCCTAATCATCGCAAGATTAACACAGACCTTTCCACCCGCGTCTTCCATTAGCACACAAGCAACGACATCCGCATCGAGTGCTTTCCCGCTATCGACAAATTGCCTTTCTCGAATTTTGCGCAAGGCCTGAATCTGATCCCGTAACAAGGCTGCCTGCTCATATTCCATACGATCGGCCGCCTGCTGCATCTT
>JAMXAE010000027.1 GCA_024281695.1 Nitrosomonas sp.
GGGCTGGACCACTTCAATGACTTGCATCGCTGTCCGGGCATCCGCTTCATCGTCCCGTTCTTCCCGGTCACTCACGATTTCGTAAGCAGGTTTGGTTCTGGGTTTGCGCAGACTTTGCGTAATGCTCGCATCGACATGGCAGCCTTGCCTGACCATGATGTCGTGCGCTTGTATCTGCTCATTTATTCGTGCTAATAATCCATCCCAAGCACCTGCCGCCGTCAGCCGAGTTCTGAAACGCGATAACACGGAATGATCCGGTACATCGTCTTCCAGCGACAAACACAGGAATCGCATCACATGCAGATTCGAGTTCGCCATGTCTTCTACCGATTCATCGCTTAAACCGCCATTCCAGATCCCTGCTAACAGCATCTTGAACAGCAGCAATCCCGGATAGGCTGGGCGACCTGCGGCATCCGACAACGGTGCGTAATGGACTGCGATCACTTTCTCTATCGAGTTCCAGTCGATCAACTGATCAATCTGTTTCAAGAAATTCCCTTTCCGCGTGCGGCGGGTTACATCGTATTCCGAGAAACTCATGTTCAATACTTCAATATCTTTGTTTTAAAATGCAGTTGTAGCATCTGACCAATTGTCCCAGGATTGTAACCGTGCAAAGGTCTCAAACTATTCGAGTTACTCATCCCTTTCATTAAATTCCCGCTCTAATTGTTGCGTAATCTGCTCCAACAACGTTGTAATCTTTGGTAGCAACAACTCCGCTCCAAACCGGTCATTATTCACAGCAGCTTTCTCGAGGCTTTCACATAAATCAGCAAAACTTGCAGCGCCGATCGTTCTGGCAGATGATTTTAATTTATGGCCTAAACGACCCAACATTGGCAAGTCGTTTTTAACTTGCGCTATCTGCATCTCAGCTAACGCACTATTTGCGATCTCAATAAATTTCAGTCCAAATTTACGTACCAAAACCGCATTATTATGAAACATTCGATGCATAGCACTGATATCAACAGGTTGCGAATGCTCTATTGGAGCCTCAATCTTCTTACTCCTCCTACCATCCTGTGTTATTGTTTTATCAGGAACCCATTTTGCCACAGTCAGGTACAATTGATCAGGATTAATGGGCTTGAATATAAAATCGTCTATGCCGATAATTGACCATTGCTTACGATCTTGTGGGACTATAGTATCTGTCATTGCGATCATCCGCTGACCTGAGAATCCTCTTTTCTCCTGAATACGACAAACAGTCTCAATACCATCCCGCACTGCCATTCGTACATCTATTAATACCAAATCAAATTGCTCAATCGCTAATCGCTCCAAGGCTTCTCGTTTATTACTCACGACAGCCGTCACAGCGCCTACTAAACACAACAAATCTTGAATCATCAATTGATCAAAGGGATCACCTTCAACAACTAGAATGCGAGCATTCTTTATTCGTGCTTGATCAGCCTCAAGCTCATCGACCTGTTGTATCACATTCCCCTCAATCTGATTGCAACTCCATAACTTTAATACACATACCCAATATCTATAATGACGAGACGCCGATAATGATTACCTCAGTGCATCCATTACCGACTGCTTAAACAACGCCCAATCCATCGATTGGTCAGCTTCTCCTGCACAGTATTCTGACGCAGACGTGTTGCCAAACCAGGAAAATCAACTTGATCCAATGGTTGATCTTGATTAAAACAGGAAAATACGTAGGTGATTTTTCCAGTTTCCGGATCTTGGTGCGGCTGCAGGCACTGCGCACAAATTTCCTTCATCATGCACTGCATCGGAGAATTAATCGAGCCGATAGCAAAATGATCTGCTTTTAAGTAAGGTTTCAGTTGGTTATGGCGTGCCATACCCACTGCCGCCATCATACGATCTGAACCGATCGCAATAATATGATCTGCATCGACCAATGCTACCGGTTGCTCACCCAATTCACCGCTAGCATAAGCAACCATGGCTTGCACAATATTGCCCACATAGCTTTTATCTTGAGGGCGAGTAGCGTCAAAACCTGGCGATTCATCACAACACCAAACGACGATATCTGCCGCAGCCTCAATTTCAGCAACCTTATAGCGATCAACCAGCTTTTTGTAACCTGCAAAATACAAAACTTTTGATCCGGCAACGCGTGCAGCCGCACCGATAGAAAATAGCACCGCATTTCCCAAACCACCCCCTACCAGCACTACGGTTTCGCCAGAGGGAATCTCTGTTGGGGTTCCTGTTGGCCCCATTAACACAACCGGCTCACCCGTCTTTAGCATGGCACAAAGATTAGAGGACCCACCCATTTCCAATACGATTAACGAAACAAGCCCATGTTCAATATCCACAGAAGCGCCTGTCAATGCCAGACCTTCCATTGCCAATCGAGTATCGCTGGATACCGGCGCCAACGTTGCATAATTCTGGAAACGATAAAATTGACCAGGCTGAAAATGCTCAGCAGCCATTGGAGCATGCACAACCACTTCGATAATATTAGGCGCCAACCTTTCCACCTTATAAACAGTAGGCCTCAATTGATCATTCAATCCCGAGAAAAACTGCTGAGACGACTCATTCGATGCTGGCTTAATGCGCTCCAATACCCGATTAACCACCGGATAACCCTGTTTAGCACTCGACATCGCTTTTACCACGTTCCCCGAATAAGATGGATGCAAATCACCGAAGAAACTGATGAAGCGACCATCCTGCTTATCTTTATAGCGACTGAGTAATACCATCGGCGTATCCGGTTTGGGATTGGCATAAGGTGGCTGCACCAAATTACCCTCTTCATCACACGCAGCAAAATAACGACCATCCAGTTTAAAGATCTGCTCATCTTCTCGCGCCAGCACTGTATTGGGCTGAGTTCCTGCTGCAACCAGCAATGCACGCGCTGGCAGCTCAATTTCGCCAGCGTTCTGCCACTGTGCAGCTTCATCTTGTTTTTGCACTGCAAATCGCACAGATTGCGTATGTTCCCATTGATCAATATTAACCCGCACGGGCGTCAAGCCCTCAGCAAACCAGATCCCTTCTTCCAAAGCCTTTTCAACCTCTTCATGATTCAAAGTATAGGAAGGGCTATCAATCAGACGTTTGCGATAGGCTATGGTCGCCCCGCCCCAAGATTGTAATAAGGCAATGATGCGTGGAATACGTCCTTCCCGTTCAGCAGCCTCACGCTCTGAACGAATTGCACGCGCATGGCTAAGAAACTCGTCCGCGATTTCTTTTTCTTCAGCGTCCCACACATCGCGAATCGCCGCCTCTCCTTGAACAGCAGTCAGTATTTCATACCGTTCCAAGAATTTCTCAACCTGCACTGGATAATAGGCCAACGCTTCGGTAGCTGTGTCAATAGCTGTCAAACCACCACCAACCACCACCACAGGCAAGCGCAATTGCATATTTGCAATGGAATCACTCTGTCCCGCGCCTGTTAATTGCAATGCCATCAAGAAATCAGAAGCGGCCCGCACCCCTCTCGCCAAACCATTGGGTAAGTTAAGTACGGTAGGACGACCGGCACCGGCTGCCAAAGCAACATGATCAAACCCCATGGCAAATGCATCATCAGTCGTCAACGTGCCACCAAAACGCACACCACCGAACAAGGCAAATTCTTCTCTACGTTCCAGTAACAAACGGATCAGCTTCAGGAAATTTTTATTCCAGCGCACGGTAATGCCGTATTCAGCCACACCACCGAAACCAGCTGGCATACGTTGATCCAGATTTTCTTCCAGGGCACTGGCCAAACGAATTGCTTTGAACGGAACACGCTCGCCCCTCTGATTAACCCCCGAGATCTCTTCCGGCAGCGGCTCTATCTTCAGACCGTCAATTCCGACCACCGTATGCCCTTCATTCATCAAATGGTGAGCCAGTGTATAACCGGCTGGTCCCATTCCCACCACAAGCACTTTGCGCCCAGATGCCGGTTTCGGTACCGGTCGGCGCAGATTGAGGGGATTCCAACGCGTCAATAGGCTATAAATCTCAAAACCCCATGGCAGTGCCAACACATCTTTGAGTGTTCGAGTCTCTGCCTGAGGAATATCCACAGGCTCCTGTTTTTGATAAATGCAGGACTTCATGCAATCATTACAAATACGATGCCCAGTCCCCGCGCACATCGGGTTATCCAGCACAATCATCGCCAAACTACCGACCGCAACACCTTGAGTTTTTAGTTTATGAAATTCAGAAATGCGCTCCTCTAGCGGACAACCTGCCAACAAAGCGCCTAATTCACTTTTTTTGAATGTAGGCACTTCCTCCGGTGCCTTAGGTTTTTGTATCATGCCTTTTGAGCATGAATCTTTGCCTTGCTCATGACACCAGATGCAATAATTAGCCTCGTCCAATGCACCCATCAAATCAGTTCCACCATCTGTCAGCGCAAAACCGTTGCGTTCACGCAAATGATCCAACCGATGCACAGGATACCCTGCGGAATCATCCGTATTCAGTGATAATAAATGCTGGAAATCCAGTTTAGCAGGAGATTTGAATAGAATGCCCTGCTGTGTATGCTGCTGGCCGGCAGGTGTTCTGAGCGCCCATGCTGCATAATGCAGTGCCTTATTAAGACGTATTTCATTTTCCGCTTCAGATTCCATCCACTGAGTCACTTTAGTGGCGAAAACCAGTTCTGAAAAAGCTTCGCCAAATTCAGCAGCCAATTCTTTTTCCAGTGCCAAGCCATCAATACCCATCAATTCCGTATCGCTGATCTTTCCTTTGGCTTTGCGCTGCACAAATTGCCGCTTGCAGAAATAAAGTGGAGCCAATTCGTGATGTTTAGCAGCGAGTTGCTGTACTTCATTCTCAACATTAAATAGCCGAGCAATAAAATCTTCTGCCCAAGGTGCGATCTCAATTAAAAGCGCAGAATCCTCTTTGGGCGGCAATTCATCAGGATGTGCACGCGCATGCTCCAATCTTTTGTATAGCGTTTCATCACCGGTGCGAAGAAAATCTAAAAATATCTGATCGAGCCTGACCAAACCATTACGACAATAAAGATCGGTTATTGTGAATCCAAAATTAAAATTCGGTGAAGCTGTCATTGTTTCTTGTTGAATGTGCAACGCTGCATCTAAATTTTTCATAATCAATTTTTAATATTTTATTTTTTGTGTGACCACTATTTACTATATCTAGCGATACTTCCGATGGTCTGTATTATTTTTCTCATAATTAGATAACCATTGGATAAATTCATTGGCTAGCATGGGCTTTGCAATAAAATACCCTTGTATTTCATCACACCCAAGTTCTGCAACTAATTCGCAGTCGGCTTCAGTTTCTATTCCTTCTACAACTACATTCAAGCCAAAAGCCTTACCTAATTTTATACTCGACTCGAGAATTAAACGAGTAGATAGATCTTCCGCAGCGCCATGCGCAAAAATTCGATCTATTTTAAGTTCTGTAAAAGGCATATACTTAAGCGTTTCCATAGATGCATAGCCTGTGCCAAAATCATCAATGGATAATCCAAAACCTTTTAGTCTTATCCGCGTTAGTATATCCAGGCTTTGTGCGAAATCTTTTCCCAGTTTACCTTCAGTAATTTCGAGAGTTACTCGATCAATTGGCACATTAGAATCCTGCACCGCTTCTTGATAAATCTCCGGCAAATTAAATCGATCCAAATTTTCCATGGAAACATTGACAGAAATTTTTAAATCTAATCCCTGTTGCAACCACAGATCCAATTGCTGCGTAGATTTCTTTAAAACATTCCGCGTAAAATCATTGATTAAACCACTTTGTTCAATAATCGAAATAAAGTTATCAGGAGAAACATAACCATATTGTGCATGGCGCCAACGTGCCAAGCACTCAACACCCGTTACTCGCCGACTGGAAGCAGCAATTTTGGGTTGAAAAAATATATCAATGTGATCAGCAGTCAAAGCCTGTTTAATTTCCTCCACATCAAATATTTGCTTTATCGTGGAAGGATCAATCATTCTGCGAATGGGTAAAGAAAGCTTTTCCAGTATCGATGCCAAAGCACCAACCGTTACAGGCTTTGCCAATGTTCCAATGACATGTAATCCGCGCGCAATTGCTAAACGTTCAGTGGCCTTGAGCAAATCAGAATCAACCCCTGAGAACAGCACGATTTTGCCGCTATACTTTTGATCTGCGATATTACGCAGAAACTCAATGCCATCCATACCCGGCATCTCAATATCACAAATCAACAAATCGACAGTAGTTATTTGAGCGGATAGCACAAATAAGCCTTCCTTCCCATCTTCTGCGACCAGCACTTCACTAACTCCCAACTCTCTAAGCAAAAGACTGACAAATTCAAGCATAAATTTATCATCATCAACTACCAGTACACGTATATTTTTCTTTTTATTCATTCGAATAAATCCGTTCAGCAACGGTCAGTTAAATAATTTACTGTCGCTTATATATTTTTAACATCTGGGTATCAACCATTTCAACAATGTATCGACCAGTAAGTCAGGATTAATGGGTTTAGCTAAAAAATCATTCATTCCAGCGTGTTGACACAAATCCCTATAGTGCTGACCTGCATTAGCTGTTAATGCAATAATTGGCAAATCTGACCATTGCGCATTAGCCCGAATCCTATGTGTAGCCTCCAAACCATCCATGACAGGCATTTGAATATCCATTAACACACCATCAAATGATCTCGTGCTCAAAGCATTAAGGGCTTCTTTGCCATGCTCAGCAATAACTGCAGTCGCACCAGAATGCCGCAGTATTTCCTTAATAACCTGCTGATTCAATTCATTGTCTTCCACAACAAGAATAGTGAATCCTTTTAGCTTCGGGTATATGTTCTGTGTTAAATTCATCTAATTAGTTTGATTAACTATTTTTCCTGCGCTTTTAATGATCTCTATCAACCAAGCCAATCTCAATTCCTAATTAACAAACCAAACCATCTCCTATAATTCGTATGGAAATAAATTATTCATCTGATGAATAACATTAAATCATCTCATCAATATATCAATGATACTCAAGTTATGTGCCTCAAACCGTACCCAGTAGCCACTATCATACGCATACAAAGAGTGATTCTACCTATATCCGTCAATTTAGTCGCACTACTGACACCATTCAGCAATACTTGATGTAAGTATAATGAATTTAATTGGAATTTCGTGATAAATCTAGCTCAATATTCAATACAAAATCAACCCTTTTATCAGCCAGATTATAAGAAAACTGATTGCGAACTTCACTAATTTGAGCATCGCACTCATATTTTTGACAGCAACATGTAAAGAACCAAAGTGAATTCCAATAGTTTCTTTTTGTGATAAGGCTTGTTTCAGATTGGTCCACTAAAAAACAGAAAATAGCTATATTGCTCACCAGATTCTCACCGAATCATCAAGGAGAGATCATTCCGGCTGCCACCGTATTATTACTGCTTTCCTCAATAATAATAAAACACCCGGTTGCACGATTGCGTACATAATCGTCACATACTAACGGCTGTTGCACTTTTAACTCAACATGAGCAATATCATTCATTTTTAATACACTGACAGTTTCATGATTCATAGAGTTGACATCAACACGGTAATCAATCCGGCCTATAACGGCTTTGACAACACGAGTGGTATGTTTGATCAAATACTTACGGTCAGGATTCAGCGGTTGCTCGGAGAGCCAGCACAACATCGCATCAAATGCCTTGGTTACTCGAGGCAGTTCATCTGTTTTTACCAACACATCGCCTCGCGAGATATCTAAATGATCTTCGATCGTCAGCGTAACAGACTGAGGAGCAAATGCCTCATTGATAGAGCCTTCATACTTGATAATTTCTTTGATATGCGAGGCCAAGCCTGATGGCAGCAATGTAATACTATCTCCAACACGAATAGAACCCGACTCAATACGCCCCATATATCCACGAAAATCATGAAGTTCTTTTGTTTTTGGTCGACAAACCCATTGCACTGGAAAACGAAAATCTTCACGGTTGATATCATCCTCGATTGATACATTCTCTAACAAGTCCATTAGAGTGGAACCTTGATACCAGTCAAGATGATCGCCACGCTCAACCACCATATCTCCATTGAGCGCCGATATTGGAATATAAACAATGTTACGCAAATTAAGCTTTTCTGCAAAAGCGGAAAAATCCTGACAAATTTTTTCAAAAACTGCATGCGAATAATCCACGAGATCCATCTTATTTATGGCTACAACCAGATGAGGAATGCCTACCAAGCTTGCAAGATAAGCATGGCGGCGTGATTGTGTCAGCACGCCCTTTCGCGCATCGATCAAAATAATCGCCAGATTAGCAGTGGAAGCGCCTGTTACCATATTACGTGTATATTGTTCATGGCCTGGTGTATCGGCAATAATAAACTTACGCTTTGGGGTCGCAAAATAACGATACGCTACATCAATGGTAATTCCTTGCTCTCGCTCGGCCTGTAATCCATCCGTCAGCAAAGACAGATCCACGCCGTCCATGCCTCGCTTCCGTGTCGTATTGGTAATAGATGATAATTGATCTTCAAAAATCGACTTCGAATCATGCAATAAACGACCAATTAGAGTGCTTTTACCGTCATCCACACTCCCGGCGGTAATAAAACGTAATAACTCGGTTTGATCGAATGAAATTTTTTCAATGGACGACATTTGGAAACCTTCTGGGAATGGGTATCACCGCAAAATAAATATTAAAAACAGGTAGCAGCAGGTTGATTCACTTGACTGAATGCGGTGTTTACCCAGTCATTGGCTCTCGCCTAAGCATTTCATTTTAGAAATATCCTTCTTTTTTACGCAGCTCCATAGAAGCATCTGATGTCTGATCGTCCATACGGGTGGCGCCTCGCTCAGTAATGCGAGTCATCGCTGTTTCAGCAATGATCTCACCCACATTGGCAGCATCGGATTCCACTGGGCAAGTACAACTCATATCTCCCACAGTCCGGAAACGCACGGTTATTTTCTCAATTTTCTCGCCTTCCTGAGGCTGCACCCAATGAGAAACCGGTAATAAGCCTGCCGCCCGCCGAATGACTTCACGATTATGCGCAAAATAAATGTTGGGCACTTCCAGTTTTTCGCGTGCGATATATTCCCAAACATCCAACTCGGTCCAGTTACTGATTGGAAATACCCGAATATTCTCGCCAGGATGTGTACGCGTATTATAAATATCCCATAATTCCGGACGCTGATTTTTGGGATCCCATTGACCAAACTCATCGCGGAAAGAAAAAATTCTTTCTTTGGCACGCGCTTTTTCTTCATCCCGACGTGCACCGCCGATACAGGCATCAAATTTAAATTCTGCAATGGCATCCAGCAAAGTCACTGATTGAAAAGCATTGCGACTTTGATTTTCTGAACGCAATACTACTCTGCCCTTTTTAATCGAATCCTCCATGCTGCGCACAATCAATCGCTCGCCCAATTCTTTGACACGGCGATCACGAAACGCAATCACCTCAGGAAAGTTATGCTCTGTATCAATATGCATAAGCGGAAAAGGGAAACGTCCGGGACGAAATGCTTTTTCAGCTAAACGCAACAGAACAATAGAATCCTTACCACCGGAGAACAAGAGAACTGGATTCGCACATTCTGCCGCCACCTCCCGCATAATATGTATCGCTTCACTTTCCAGCGCATCAAGGTGGGTAAAAAGATGGTTAGTCATTTTCTTTCTCTCAATTCAATAAAATCACTTGGCTGTTACTTCTCAACGATATCTATTTTAATGGAATAACCTTACCGGTATGCAATCCACACTCTTTAGTTTCCGGCGCTTCCCACCACCATCGTCCAGAACGGATATCTTCCCCCGGCGTAACTGCACGCGTACAGGGAGCGCAACCAATACTGGGATAAAACTTATCATGTAACTTGTTGTAAGGAACCTCATACTGTTTAAGATACTCCCAGATCTCCGCATTGGACCACTCAAGTAATGGATTCACCTTTTGCATGCGATTCCCCATATCATAAGCAGACACCTTCAAGCTTAAACGGGTAGATGCTTGATCCTGCCGAATACCTGTTACCCATGCACGTTTACCGTATAACGCACGGCGCAGCGGTTCCACTTTACGAATATGGCAGCATTCCTTACGTAACTCTATGCTTTCATAAAAACCATTGACACCATTCTCAGCAACATACGCTTCAACTTGTCTGACGTTAGGAAAATAGATGCGTAACGGCGTTTTGTATCGCTCCCGCACAGTTTGCATTAAATCATAGGTTTCTTGTGGCAAACGTCCAGTATCCAGACTAAACATATCGATATTGAGTTGATATCGATCAATGATGTCAGTTAATACCATGTCTTCAGCACCCAAGCTATTTGCAAAAGTAACTGGTGCGTAGTCGCGTATTGTTTCAGTCAAAATGGCGACAACTTGCTCAGTTTTTAACTGCAACTCACTCATTGACCAAACCTGCTGGCGGATTCCCTTTGCGCTGTACTCTACGAAATAGTGGTAGTTTTTGATCAAAAGACGTCTGATAAACTTCAGAAAAGTCAGTTAATCCTTTCAAAGCATCTTCAATTTTTCGATCAGGACGTGGCGCGAAGGCATCAAAGCCCACACGCTGCATATAAAATAATTGATCCCGCAACACATCGCCAATAGCCCGCAACTCTCCCGCATAACCTAAGCGTGCTCGCAAGTTATAAGCAATGGAATAGCCGCGACCATCTGAGAATTTTGGGAAATCAACGGCAATCACAGAGAATTTTTCTATATCGCTTTTCAAGTTCTCTGCCAGCTCATCACTGGCAAGCCATACGCCTATTTCAGCACGCTGTTGCAATGCATCGTGTTGTGCCAACCATACTTTTAGGGGAACAACCACTTTACCCCCCGGAACGACTACATCTTCTGGTGATTCTTGGTCATTTAAACGCAAAACTATCCAATCATCTTTCACGATCGCATTATTTTTTATAATCATCTTGATTAGAACCTTGGAGAATAATAAGGAATCGAGTATCTGGCAGGAATCACATCATGCTTACTGGCAGTTTCCTCTTCTTCCACTTCAAGATCCGTTGCATATACATGGTCCTTAAAAGGCGCATGCCCGATGCGACGTACCGTTTCAATAAAACTTTCCGCTTCGATACGTTCACGTAGGTAAACTTGCAGTAGACGATTAATCACTTCAGGTACTTGATGAAAAGTAAAGGATGGACCGATAATCTTACCAATCGCACTGCTATTACCTTTAGCACCACCCAGAGATACTTGATACCATTCGTCGTGATCTTTCTTCTCAACACCGGTAATACCAATATTACCAATGTGATTCTGTCCGCATGCATTCACACATCCTGAAATATTGAGCTCTATCTCACCGATATCATGTTGAAAATCCAAATCTTCGAAGCACTCAGCAATCAACTTTGCCAGCGGTATGGAGCGCGCATTGGCCAAAGTACAAAATTCCGCGCCAGGACAACTGATCATATCAGTCAATAGGCCAATATTAGGCGAGGTCAGTTCATGAACGGTAGCTTCCTGCCACAAACGAATCAGATCTTTCTGCTTAACATCCGCCAATACCAAATTCTGCTTATGCGTAATGCGCAATTCTCCGAAACTATAACGCTCTGCCAAATCCGCAACCGCTTCCATCTGCTCAGCCGTCGCATCCCCCGGTGCATTGCCCGGCTTCTTCAGTGATAAAACGACAATCGCATAACCGGGAATACGATGCGGTTTAACATTACGCAACATCCAGTTGGAAAATGATCGGCTATCCGCCCTAAATTCATTCAATGATGCATCATGATTAGGCAATGTTTCATAAGTCGGATCGGTAAAGAAAGCAGCTACACGCTTGACTTCCTCAATGGTCAAAGTACCGAGACCATCCTTCAGGTCTGCCCAATCGGCTTCCACTTGACGCTTAAATTCATCAATCCCCAAAGCTTTTACCAAAATTTTGATACGTGCTTTGTACTTGTTATCGCGGCGACCAAATTGGTTATAGATACGTAGAATAGATTCCACATAGGTCAGAATATGTTGCCACGGGACAAATTCACAAATTTCACTGCCAATCATAGGAGTACGTCCCAAGCCACCACCAACCAGCACCCGAAAACCTACCTCGCCTTGCGCATTCTTTGTAACCGATAACCCAATATCATGCGCATAGATAGCAGCGCGATCCTCTTTTCCACCACTGATAGCGATTTTGAATTTACGTGGCAAATAAGCAAACTCTGGATGAAACGTACTCCATTGCCGTAGGATCTCAGCATAAGGGCGCGGATCAACTACCTCATCCTGTGCAACGCCCGCATATTCATCCGATGTAATATTGCGCACACAATTTCCAGAGGTCTGGATAGCATGCATCTCGACTGAAGCCAGATCAGCCAGGATATCGGGAGTTTCTTCCAATCTAAGCCAGTTAAATTGAATATTCTGACGCGTCGTAAAGTGACCATAACCACGATCATATTTCCGTGCAATATGTGCAAACATACGCATCTGCTTTGAGGATATCAAGCCATAGGGAACCGCAATACGCAACATGTACCCGTGCACCTGCATATATAAACCATTTTGCAATCGTAAAGGCAGAAATTCTTCTTCTGTCAGTTCACCGGAAAGACGTCGACGTACTTGATCACGATACTGCTTGACACGCTCATCAACTATTTGCTGATCATATTCATCGTAGCGATACATATTTATTTCCCCGCATATTTATTCTATAGTACGCAATAATTCCACTACATTGGATTGTCTTTATTAGTTAGAAATTCAATTCATCTTGAAATACACTATGACTTCGTCTCGTTATAAAGCTTAGAAACGGGTAACAACAATGCAGCATCTAATGGAAATTTGGCGCCATATTTCATAATATGATTAACATCATCATCTTCGTCATGCCTTAACGCCAAACCAATATATGCATGTTCACCGCTTTCACCCACCACAATACCAATGCGTCCACCACAGCCATTAAACCATGAGACTTGTTTTGGCTTATTCTCAATATTTGTACTCATCAATCAATCCTTTGTTTCATAAATGGGAAATTGCTGAAGCCTGTTAATGAATCAGCAACTCGCCATCACAGCTACTTATCATCCTGACATACAGAACAACTTCTTTATTGTCACTTTAGCCCTATTGCTTATCGATCATACTGTTCGGCTTATGTTCAGCTCTCAAAAATCATTTTAATACATGCTGCTACTATCAGCAGAATATAGCAATCTTGCTATTCTACCAAAAAACCAAACTGAGATCGTCTCATACGCATTAATCATAAGTAGGTTACCTCAGTTCACATACAAAATTGATAGGGATGAGCAAGTTAGCAAAACTGACAAAATATCAAAACATGAACAATATAAGAGCACTACAGAGAAAATGTGCTAACGCTGACAGTACCAGCAATCCAGCTGGTCAAGAATAAACCGTCACACGGGAGATGTTGCAGTTGATTTCATTTATTTTTTAGCCCATGGCATCATAACCATACATTTTTAATATTTCAAAATAATATTATGTTAGATTGATATAACTATTTACTATTAATTAAGTAAGTGTAATTTATGAAACTACAGCAACTTCGTTATTTATGTGAAACCTCCTATCAGGGTATGAATCTATCCAAGGCAGCAAAAAAATTGCATACTTCTCAACCCGCTATCAGCAAACAAATCCAAATGCTTGAGGAAGAACTCGGCGTAGATATCTTTGTGCGCAATGGTAAACGAATTGTGCAAATAACCCCTCCCGGGCAAATGATCATAAAAATTGCTGCCAGAATGCTGCACGATGCAGATAACCTAAAAAAAATTGCGCAGGAATTTACTAATGAAGCTGGCGGCACATTGACTATCGCCACTACGCACACACAGGCACGATATGCTTTACCCCCCGTGATTAAACGCTTTACCGCACGTTATCCCAAAGTCAAACTCATTCTGCGACAAGGAAGCCCAACACAAATTTCTGCTTTAGTCACGTCGGGTGAAGCAGATATTGCTATTGCTACCGAGGCGATTGATCAATTTCAAGAACTGGTCTTGTTGCCGTGTTACGAATGGAATCGATGCATCATCGTGCCCCCCAAACACCCTCTTCTGAAATTAAAAGAACTCACCCTTGAAGCTATCAATCAATACCCCATCATTACGTATGACTTTGCTTTTACCGGCCGATCAAAAATTAATCAGGCATTTGAAAGCCGAGGATTGGAGCCTAATGTGGTACTGACTGCTATCGATTCTGATGTAATAAAAACTTATGTGGAGCTGGGACTAGGTGTTGGCATACTGGCAAATATGGCTTTTGATGCCAAACGAGACAAGACTCTCAAATCCATTGATGCCAGCCATCTGTTTGAACCGAGTACAACACGCATTGGCATAAGCCGCAACAGCTATTTACGGGGTTATATATACGACTTTATTGAAATGTTCGCGCCCCATCTCAATCATGTCAATATTCAAGCTAAACTGGAGAATAGCAAAGTGTCATGATCTAAAAATGCGCATTGATTCCGTCTGGAATTGAAAGTACTATGGGGATGTGGGGGTTGATGCATCATTGAAAGTAAATGTTAAATCATTTTGCGAGGCCCAAAAAATGAAAAAAATCCTTAGTCTGTTAGTAGCATCAATTCTACTGATAATAATAGTTATCGGATCGGGCGCATACAACATGGCGGCCACGGAAAAACACTGGGGCATTACTGAAAAGATCATCGAATGGGTGCGTGAGAATTCCATAGAAGCGCGCGCAAAAAACCTGGAAGTACCTCCTTTGGATAGCGCGGAGCTGCTGTCCAAAGGTGCGGAGCACTATAGCGCCATGTGCACAATCTGCCATTTAGCCCCCGGCTTGGAGCCTACAGAACTCTCCATAGGTCTTTATCCACAAGCGCCCATATTCCATCAACAAGCACCGATAAGTGATCCAATGGTTCAATCAAATCGCGCCAAGGAATACTTTTGGGTAATAAAAAATGGCTTAAAAATGACCGCTATGCCAGCTTGGGGTTTAAGTCATGATGATGACACTATCTGGGCAATGACGGCTTTTATTCTAGAAATAAGCGACATGACGCCCAAACAATACGAGAATCTCATCCAGTCAGCGGGAAACCACTCAAATGATCATAGTAATCATCATTAACTAGAATGATCAGAAAATCCACGACACCCGTTAGCTTCATTTTCTGATCCGCCAATGATGTTTCCGGGTAAATAACTTTGGTTCAATCAATTATCTCTAAAGACGTTATTGCCAGCTATTTCTCTACTCATTACCAAATTGGAAATAATTCCGATTCAATTTCTTTACAAATTAATCAATATTCGGAATCCTTAGCAAGACTTCTAGTTACATCGAAACAATCTTGTGCTTCCATAATCAGCGCATACAATCCTCTTAGCCAGCTTCAAAGTAATGAGAAAAACTTAACTTCACATGCATTGCTTCAGAAATTCTTAAGTGACCGGTCATACGCAATGATTGAGAGCTTCAATATTGATCCAGCCAAATTATGGCCTACTGAAAAAAGTTTTTTTGTTCTCAGTTTAGATCTTAATACATCTAAATCTTTGGGGCGGCAATTTAACCAAAATGCCATTGTATGGATAGGATCTAACGCAATTCCGCAATTGATCCTATTGCGCTAAAATCTTTGAATGGCGCTTGATTCAACGGAACTTAACGTAAAATCATTCCTCATATAGAGTTGCAAACAAATTCAATATAGCTGCTAACATAAACCCGATGCTATACTGAATATTCTAAAACAGCTTAGGAGACAACTATGAAAAATACAATTACCCTCCTGACCTTGGCTATCTTCAGCTTTGGATTGATCGCTTTTGATGCAGAGGCCAAACGTATGGGTAGCGGAAAAAATTTAGGCACACAACGCCAATCGGTTAACCAGCAACAAGCTACGCCTAATAAGCCTCAACAATCGCCAGCTGCTGCACCTGCGACAGCCCCTTCAACGGGAAGCAAATGGGGAGGAGCATTAGCAGGTCTTGCGGCCGGTGGCCTACTGGCCGCACTGTTTATGGGTGGTGCATTTGAAAATATCAACATGACAGATATTATTACCATGCTGTTACTGATGGGTGCTGTTTTCTTTATCATCCGCATGCTGCGAAAACCCAAAACTGCGCAATCCACACCTTCCATGCAATACTCAGGCGTAAACACAAACACTCAGGATAGCTTTACCCCCCCCCCATTTAGCAGTTCTGCCGGAAATGCAGTGAGTGATGACGAAACTGCCTATCATCAATCCAATATTCCAGCAGACTTTAAAGTGGAGCCGTTTATACGCAACGCAAAAGCTTCTTTCATTCGCTTACAAACTGCACATGATCATGGCGATATCAACGAAATCCGTGACTATGTAACACCCGAAATGCTGGCAGAAATCACTGCACAAATTAATGAGCGAAGCGATACGCAGCAAAAAACGGAAGTCATGTTTATTGATGCCAATTTGTTAGAAGTCGAAACAACCAATGATATGGCCATCGCAAGCGTGCGCTTCACAGGCCAGCTACGCGATGCCCCCGACGGCGAACCAGAAACATTCGATGAAATCTGGCACGTACAAAAAGATCTAAAAGATCCTAACGCCACTTGGTTACTAGCGGGTATCCAGCAAACTTCATAGATACTTTCACATCAGCGCTACATCACTAGCCCGTGTCTAACTGCATAACTTCGTTAAGCAGTTAGATCGGGTACCCCAGGAATTTTCCATCGATTTATATCAACTCGCGCAAATTCTTTGCTAACTGATCTTCCTTATTCACAGTGAGTAGGTGTTAAATCAAATACTATGTATACGAGATTATCAAAAGTTGTTTTGGTTTGGTCCATCGCCCTGTTTGCTTCATTAGCAGCGCTGAACAACCTCACCGATTATGATTCAAATTTCATGATAATCCGCCATGTTCTCAAAATGGACACAACCTTCCCTGATAACAAAGGACTCTGGCGCGCCATTGAATCACCTTCCGTTCATCACATGGTTTACGGATTAATTATTTTTACTGAGAGCGTCATCGCAGGACTTTGCTGGTTGGGTGGTTTTCGTTTATATCAAAACATCAAACACGCTTCATCCTTTAATCAGGCAAAAAGCTGGGCGATTATGGGATTAACACTGGGGTTTTTTCTGTGGTTTACAGGATTCATGATCATCGGTGGAGAATGGTTTCTGATGTGGCAATCCGAAGTCGCCAATGGGCAACAAGCTGCATTCCGTTTCATTATGATTATTGGCGTCACCCTGATCTATTTGACCCAGACAGACGAAGAATCACATTCATAAAAACCATAGCTAGCTTGAAATACTTAGTTTAGGATTAATGCGTCAATGCCAGCTTGCGCGATCTGTGCGTCCTGAAACGATCGTACGCCACTGACACCAATCGCACCGACGAACTCATCATTCACAATGATCGGCAGCCCTCCTTCAATAGGCAAAGTACCGGGTAAATTCAAATAACGCAGATGCCCTTGCGCAACATTCTCTTCCCATATTTGGGTCGGGCGACGAAAAGCAATCGCGGCGCGCGCTTTCTCAATCGCCACATTGACGCTGCCAAATTGAGTGTTATCCAGTCGCTGCAAATAGAGCAAATGTCCGCCATCGTCGACAATCACGATCACTACCGGCCATTCGTTTTGTTTCGCCTCAGCTTCTGCGCCCGCAACAACTTTCTTGGCATCATCCAACGTCAGCATTAGTTTGTTAACAGTCATACTCACCCCTTATAAAAACACACATTCATCCCAATAATTCACGGTATGCCTGTTAATTAAATTCCTGCGCCGCCCTCGAACACTTCCTGGCGCATCTGTGCTTGTGAAATATTGCTGCCCGGTGGCACACTGCGCGTTAACCACACATTGCCACCGATCGTTGATCCCCGCCCGATGGTAATACGCCCTAATATCGTTGCGCCCGCGTAGATCACCACATCGTCTTCAACAATAGGATGACGCAAATTACCTTTCACCAGCGTACCATTCTCATCCACCGGAAAACGTTTGGCACCCAGCGTAACTGCCTGATACAGACGTACATTATGACCAATCACCGCAGTTTCACCAATTACCACTCCGGTACCGTGATCAATAAAGAACCTGCCACCGATCTGGGCGCCAGGGTGTATTTCAATACCGGTTACCGAATGCGCAATTTCTGAAATCATGCGTGCAATCAGCGGCACACCCAGCCCATGCAAGACATGCGCCAGCCGGTAATGCGTAATCGCCATGATGCCCGGATAACAAACCAGCACTTCATCCACATTGCGCGCCGCAGGATCACCTTCATACGCGGCAATAATATCGCTTTCCAGCAGGCTTCTGACTTCTGGCAGCCGTTTGGCAAATGCCTGCGTAATGGCTACCGATTGCTCACGATCTTCAGCACTGAGGATTTCTAAACCAGAGTTATAATGCAATTCATGCTGAATCTGCACCATCAACTCGCGCAATGTCATATTCAGCGTATGCCCAACATAATGATCAATGCCCTCATCCGCCAATTCCGATGAACCCAGACGATTAGGAAACAATGCTGCGCTCAAGCCTTCCGCAACTCCGGCCAGTATCCTACGCGATGGCAGTTTGGGTGGCTTATCATGCCGATTACGGCGTTCCAGCGAAGCCATACGCAATACGCGCAACTCAACAACAATACTATCGACATCCAAAAAAGTGCTGCGCAAAAGGAGATCGCGCGTTCTTTTGTTATTATTCACTATGCTGTCAAGCCCTGTTCATCAAACATGCCTTCAAAAAGAATACTGCTCAGATAACGCTCAGCAGAATCCGGCAAAATAACCACAATGGTTTTTCCTGCATTTTGCGGATACTTGGCATGACGCACCGCCGCCGCTACTGCCGCGCCGCAAGAAATACCGGCAAGAATGCCTTCTTCCCGCGCCAAACGCCGCGCATACAAAATCGCTTCTTCATTACTCACTTGCTCGATTTCATCGACCAACGAAAGATCCAGATTATCGGGTATAAAACCCGCGCCAATTCCCTGAATTTTATGCGGCCCGGGTGCCAATGACATACCCGCGCGCTTTTGTGACAGCACCGGACTGGCGGTGGGCTCAACCGCCACCGACGTGATGGCTTTGCCTTTGGTTTGCTTGATATAACGGGAAACACCCGTGATCGTTCCACCCGTTCCCACGCCGGCGACAAAAATATCAACCGCGCCATCCGTATCACTCCATATTTCCGGGCCGGTCGTTTTTTCATGAATCGCCGGATTCGCTGGATTCCTGAATTGCTGCAGCAGCACATAGCGGCTTGGAATTGAAGCCACAATTTCTTCCGCCTTCGCCAATGCACCGTTCATACCACGCGCGCCTTCGGTCAATTCCAGCTTAGCACCTAAGGCAATCAGTAATTTGCGTCGTTCCACACTCATCGTTTCCGGCATCGTCAGCGTCAGCGGAATTCCTCGTGCCGCCGCGACAAATGCCAGCGCAATACCGGTATTACCGCTGGTCGGCTCGACAATTTCTTTTCCCGGACCAAGTAATCCGCGAGTTTCAGCATCGTCGATCATCGCAGCACCGATACGGCATTTAACCGAATACGCCGGATTGCGCCCTTCAATTTTTGCCAATACCAATGCCGGTGCACCATCAGTCACGCGATTAAGACGCACCAGTGGTGTACGTCCAATGGACAATGAATTATTTTCAAACCAATTTGCCATGAGCTTTCCTTTTTCGTTTAATGCGAGCCACCCATCCTTCTTTAATCAAAGAAAAAAACCGCCATTCTAGACCCTACTTAACCCAACGGATTCGTCAGAATCATCAGGATTTCACTATAGCGCATTCGTTCTAAGGCTGAAAGTACATACTCTGCCATTTCGTCAATTTATCGGAATCATAGGCATGGCAGTATTACTAGAATAAGTTACCTAGCACACTATCACATAAAAGGATCTGAACCGACTCTCTATCTATACTTGAGAAAAACTGGATTTTGTTTTAACCGTCGTCGTGATAATCTCTACGAAGCAATTGTCAAATTATTACGTTTAAAGCCCGTTTTAACCAATTCAAAATTTCTAATAAGGAGAAAGTCATGTCGTTACGCATCAACGATCTCACCCCGAATTTCACAGCAAAAACGACTCAGGGAACCATCGATTTCCATCAATGGATCGGTGATAGCTGGGCTATCCTATTTTCTCATCCCAAAGATTTTACGCCGGTATGCACCACCGAATTGGGCTATATGGCTGGTCTGGAAAAAGAATTTGCACAACGTAACTGCAAAGTAATCGGCTTAAGTATCGACCCCATTGATAACCATGAGCAATGGGCCAAAGACATTGAAGAAACTCAAGGTCACGCGGTTAAATTCCCGATTATCGGCGATACCGATTTGGCTGTCGCCAAGTTGTATAGCATGCTGCCTGCAGATGAGTCAGGCACATCGGAAGGACGTACAGCCGCAACCAATGCTACCGTTCGCTCTGTATTTATTATTGGACCGGATAAAAAAATTAAATTAATGATGACCTACCCGATGACCACGGGCCGCAATTTTAATGAAATTCTACGTGTGCTGGATTCGATGCAATTGACCGCGCAATACAAAGTGGCCACTCCGGTCAATTGGAAAAAAGGTGAAGATGTCATCATTGTACCCAGTGTCTCCAATGAAGAAGCTGAAGAACTCTTTCCACAAGGCTTTAAAACCATCAAACCTTATTTACGCACGACAAAACAGCCACGTTAGGTTAGATTCACTCTGCCCACGTACAGAGTGAATCTGAAAAACGATTAACGAACGCTAACTGAATGGTTACTCATGGATTATTTTCTGCAATTCTTGCAGCTCGGGTAAGCGCCGCTTGTAGCCGGTTTCTTCGATCAGTTTTGCTGCCATCGCCACATGCGCTTGCACTGGAATTCCCCCCGCATCCCCTTTTTCTAAGGGAAGAATGACAGTCAAATCACTTCCTCGACTTCCCTCCCTGGGAAAGGAGGATCGAGGGGGATTCTCTTTCTCCGCAATCAGCAGCCGCGCCATTTCCAGATGGTAATCCGTCAAGTGCAACCGCATGCCGCTCGGTTCGGCAATGTCGTACACTTCTTGCAAATCTTGGCGAGCGCGGGCGAAATTGGAATTGGGATTACGGGCATCGCGATACAGGGCGACACGGGCGAGCAAACCAAGTGGCAAATATTGATTCTGGCTTGCTGCACGCAAACCCTCTACAGCCTTATCCAACCAATCGATTGCTTGCGAGAAATTTCCCTGCTTTAAACAAGCACGTCCAAAGGTAAGCTTATCCAAGGCAATTGGCAGCAAGTTTTTACGACCCTCCTTCCTTGCCCTTTCTAGTGTGTGTTCCGCACGTTCCCAAACTTCTACCACTCTTCCCTCCGCTAACAGTAAATCGCAGTAATTAAAACCTTGCTGAGTATAGAGGTACGGATATTCAGGATGATTTTGTTTCTGAAGTTGCTCCGCCTCTTGGAACCATTTAAGGGCTAATTCTACGCTCCCCGCCTGATGCAGCGCATCAGCATAAGTGGCGCGGTTAGTTACGTAACGGCCCCATTTCTTATGAGACCTATCAGCATAGCTCACACCCTTCTGACTGCTAGCTAAAGCGGCTGTCACATCACCAATAAGAAGCTGCAACTCACTCAAATTGGCAGTATTAATGGCGGCATTTACCCAATCTCTTTTCTTTACAAAATAATCAGCGGCTGCTGGCATTGTCTCCAATGCTTCACTCAACCGCCCCATAGCACGCAAATCAAAACCTGCCCAACCCCGTACGTATGCTTGATAATGTTCAGTCAAATGTGCTGCTGGAGTATGCCAGGGAACTGTAAAAAAATGCGCTATGGTGGCAAGATCATCGCTGAAAGCGCCAAGCTCTTTGACAACGTAAGCATCATGACGCCAAACTCGGGGACAATAGACCTCGTCCAACACTGTTTGATATAACTCCGCTGCACAACCATGTGCCACTGCATTGAATAATGGCCGCATTTGTTCCAACGTGTCGGGCAATTCCTTGCCGTAAAGTTTTTGCGGCAACGCTTTGTAATATTCGTACAACCTAGTATGCGCCTGCTGCCAAGCATCAGGCTGCTTTTCCCGCAATTGTTTTCCAAAATACTCGCGAATCAGCGGATGACAGTCGAGCAAATCGGGCCAGTTCTCATGCATAGATAGCAAGCGGTGTTTTTCTCGTAGATCACGAATGGCGACCTTCCAGGCTTTTTCGTCGATGTTTGCCGTCAAATCTGGAATTTGTGACTGCCACAGCACTTGCAACACTTCGGTTTCAATCGGGTGATCAAATAATCCCAGCAACTGTAACAATTTGAGCTCAGGCGTACCATCCAGCCAAATACTATAGGCCTGCATTACTTTGAAGGCATGGCGTTCCAAATCATCATAATCGCCGATCAATTCAGTTAATGTGTCACGCTTGCGCACATCGTCATCCAGATAGGTATGTAGCTCGTTGCCGAGCAAGTGGAGCGCAAGCGCATGGCAGCCGTACTCCCTCACCGCTTTTTCGATTTCTTTGTCATTGCCCTGCACACCCAGTGATTGCAGCAGCCTCACGCCATCATCAAGCGTAAGATTTTGCAGGTCGCGAGCGACAACGTGCGCACGATCACTCAGTTCATGTACGGCAATGCGAGTGGTAATAATGCACAAACCGCTGTTCTGTCCAGCCAAGCTTCGCAGCAATCGCCGGATTGCCCGATCCTTGAGTTCGCCACGCATGCCTTTACCTGCATGCTGCAACGGTTCGAGTCCATCCAGCACCAGCACGCAATGCTGCTGCCGTAGCAAATCAGCCAAGTGCTCCCCCTTATCTTCTTCGGTGGTGAACGAAGACAAGGAACGAGTTGAACCGAGCTTGTCAAACGCATGGCTGAAAAACGGTGACGCGGAAACTTGTTTATCTTCGCTCGATCCTTGCGAATAAAACGACCAGGCAATCAGCGCGTCGATGTTATCCGTATGATCCAGCCAATGCCGCAGCAGCTTGGTCTTGCCCGTGCCGCCCGATGCAATAAACTGAATGATGCGTGTACCGTCACCAGCCCAGGCATCATCAAGCAGTCTCAGCTCGGCTTCTCGCCCGAAAAATTCCCCCTTGACGGTGGGCAAGCGATCTAAATGGATCTTGGGCTTGGATGCTTCCGGTTCTGCCGGAGCTGCGGGTAATTCTATTTTTGGAACTTCAACGGTAATGTGTGGATGGATATTAATCGGGAGAATAGCTGTATCTTTTTTACGAGAAAATAACCATACAATGAAACTCCCGACAGCCGCCAATATAAAACCGAGTATGGTCGCTTCACCATTACTGAGACCATCAATCCATGTTTCTACGGGGGCAAACTCATTTGGCAAAGTTTGCGTTTGAGCAATTGAAGATGGCAAACTATCCGGCATGATAATTTCCTAATTTTGAGTATCTGAATAATATCCGTTTAGCCACCGTGTTGTCCGGCCCTCAAATCCGTGCAGTCAAACCATGGCACGAAAAGAAACAAGAACGGCGAATCGCAGCAGGTTGCTTTCGATTCGCCGTTCGCTGGAAGCAACATTAACTTCCAGTTTTTTCCAGAGCGCTAGAAACCATCCCCGAAGCTGGGTTTGAATTTCCAGCCGTACGCTTATTTTGCTTTTTTCAGTTCATCGCATTTAGCGATAAAGGCTTCCCGTGCAGCTTCGTTGTTCTTGAACGCTGTGAGTGCTGTTTCCATTCCTCTTCCTGAACAATTCTCCGAACTTGCTTCGGGAACTCCGCCACAACCGATCAGTGCGATGCTAAGGCCAATAATACAAACGATGCTAAATTTAAAATTCATCTAAAATTTCCTCTATAAAATATTCACTATGGCTGATGGTTATACTCGATTTCTCAAAAATTTGGCGTTGGCCCGGCCACACGAACCTAACAGCATAATTCTACCTGAATCCTCAGGGTCTTAGTATTTCTGTCATGGTTTATTAGGTTGAATGAAGCAAAAACAGATATTATTTTCATAAGGCGATCCTTCATGCTAAATGCTTTCTTGCAATCGGTCTGAAGGCTTGATCCTACTGAATCAATACAGTTTCCAGGAGAATACCGTCATGTCATGGAGCATAAAAAGCTGGCAACGCAACCATATTCTTCAGCAGGAAGGCATTCCGGAAGCCATCTGGCAAAAACTGATCAATCTGCGCTGCCTGAAAGGATTGAATCCGGAAGAACTCTCTCGCTTGCGTGACTGCGCCACGCTATTTCTGCATGAAAAACAAATTGCGGGTGCACACGAACTGGAGGTCACCGATGAAATGCGTGTGACAATTGCATTACAGGCTTGCATCCTGATTCTTAACCTGGATTTGGATTATTACCGGAATTGGATCGAGATCATTGTATATCCCGGTGAATTTATATTGGATTACGATTACGCCGATCAGTACGGGATTGTGCATCATGCCCACCGCATTGCTGCGGGTGAAGCATGGTCTGCCGGCCCGGTGATTCTTTCCTGGCAAGACATAGCACACACGGGACAACCTGGCCATAATGTAGTCATTCATGAATTCGCACACAAAATTGACATGCTATATGAAGGCGCCAACGGTTGTCCTGAATTGCATGCGAACATGAGCGCTTATACGTGGCACGAAGTATTCAGCGATGCGTATGCCAAATTCTGCCACCAGGTGGATAAGCAACAAGAAACCATCA
>JAMXAE010000028.1 GCA_024281695.1 Nitrosomonas sp.
AATATGCCATGCTTAAAGCTGCAGCGATGAATGGATGGCTAAATGAAGAGGCCTGTGTGCTGGAATCATTGCTTGCTTTTAAGCGTGCAGGTGCAGATGGAATTTTAACTTATTATGCAATAGACGCGGCTAATTGGTTAAAAAAGAACTTATAGGTGATTTTTAGATTCGTGGATGATTTAGAATAGTTGATCTTTAAGGTCTTTTGTAATTGATCCCCATGAGAAAGCACAGTCTTTCTTTGGTAGTGGAATAACGGTCTTTTGTCCCTTTAGGTACAAGGTCAATCTGACTGTCAGAAAGTGGCGGGAGCTGTTCGTTAAAGAAAAATTCAGTTGTATCTCCGGTTGATTCTCTAAATCCTGTTGCCGAATTGATTTTAGTTGCAAGAATGCCTGTTGGCGGTCTATATTCTGCCATTGGCACGCCTTTTAAGACTGTACCCATATAATCCATCCAGATAGGCAATGTAACTCGACCGCCTGTTTCGTTATTCCCTAATGATTTGGGTTCGTCATATCCCGTCCAAGCAATGGTGACTAAATCTTTTTGAAATCCACAGAACCAAGCGTCTATAAAGTTACTTGTAGTACCGGTTTTCCCTGCCAAATCGGTACGACCAAGTTGTTTGGCTTTAATGGCTGTACCGTGATTGATGACATCTTGCATCATGCTTGTCATAATAAATGCATTGCGTGGATCAATCACACGTTTGGCACCATTTGAACTTGTAACAGGTTGGAACTGCTCAAGTACGTTGCCTTTCTCGTCTTCAATGCGTTTTATAAAATAAGGGGCAACACGAAAACCACCATTTGCAAAAACTGCATACCCTACAGCCATTTGCATCGGTGTTACTGAGCCAGAACCTAGTGCCATGGGTAGATAGGGAGGGTGACGGTCTGCATCAAAGCCAAATCGAGAGATATAGTCTTGCGCGTATTGTATCCCGATAGCCTGTAGTATTCGAATAGATACAAGGTTCTTTGATTTAACCAGTGCAGTGCGCATGCGCATAGGCCCTTCAAATTTTCCATCGAAATTTTTGGGTTCCCACAGTCGACTACCCGTCTGCGCTGCACTAAACGAAAGCGGAGCGTCATTAATGACAGTGGCCGGCGTGAAGCCTTTTTCCAAAGCTGCAGAATATATAAAAGGTTTAAAACTCGATCCAGGCTGCCGCCATGCTTGTGTAACATGATTGAATTGGTTTTTTTGAAAATCAAATCCACCGATTAACGCATGAATAGCACCATCATTGGGATCAAGGGACACAATAGCTGCTTCTATTTCTGGTAGCTGAGTAATATGCCATTCATTCTTTTTGTCTTTTTGAATGCGAATTAATGCACCGGGACGAATGTATTTTTTTCCAGCTTCTTTTTTATTAACCAAAAATTTTTGGACGAATTTAAGCCCTTCACCTGTGATCTCAATGATTTCTCCACCTTTGCGATAGGCTTGTATAACATTGGATTTAATAGTAAGCACTATTGCTGCGTAAATATCATCGCTATCGTTGATTTCATCCAATGCATCATCAAGTGTTTTTTCCTGGTTCGTACCATGCTTCAGTAAATCAATATAAGCCTCTGGGCCACGATAGCCATGACGTCTGTCATATTCAATTACATTCTTGCGTAGAGCTTGATAAGCAGCTTCTTGATCTAATTGACGGATAGTTGTATAGACTTTGATACCTTTGTTATAAGTTTCCTCCTGGTAACGGTCATATATGATCTGGCGAACCATTTCAGCAACATAATCGGCTGGCATCGCGAGGCTTGTTGATTGTCTCTTAACGATGATTGGCTGCTTTTTCAATTCACTCAGCTCATCACTTGAAATGTGATTCAGTTTATGTAGTCGACCTAGCACGTAAAGTTGTCGGCTTTTAGCGCGCTTAGGATTAATGATGGGATTATAACCAGAAGGCGCCTTCGGTAATCCCGCCAACATGGCTGCTTCAGCGGTATTGATTTCTTGCAGTGATTTTCCGAAGTATGTTTGGGCGGCTGCTGCAAAACCGTAACTGCGTTGACCGAGATAAATTTGATTAACGTAAAGTTCTAAAATTTTATCTTTACTTAGGTTATGTTCAATCTTGAATGCTAGCAACGTTTCACTGAATTTTCGAGTCAGTGTTTTTTCTCTCGTGAGGAAAAAATTTCGTGCGACTTGCATTGTTATAGTGCTAGCACCTTGACGTACGCTACCTGCAGAAAAATTTGAATAAGCAGCACGCAATACACCCAAATAATCAACGCCGCCATGTTCATAAAATCGATCATCTTCGGCAGCGAGAATTGCTTGTTTAAGGTGTACTGGTACTTCAGAGATTTTGACTACCTTCCTGCGTTCTGCCCCAAACTCTCCTATTAATAGGCCTTCGTCACTATATATGCGCAATGGTATTTTCGGACGATAGTCGGTCAGTGAATCTAGTGATGGTAAGGAGGAATACATGACCAGTGCAGCAAATCCAGCAAGCAGTACACCGACTAAACCTAATGCAGATAATGCGACAAAAAAGTAATACAGCCAACGAACTAACATGAATATGGATTTTATTTAATGGTGCGATCTTTAATAGACACAGTTATAAGGGGTATATATAGCGTTTTTCTTTGAATAGAATTTCTTTGATTCTGCCAGAATATATATCAGTTATTCAATCTGTTATAAATGAACTTATGCAGAGAGTGAGTAGTTTACATACATTTAGCTTTAATTGGGTAATTTATAACTTGTGAGCGTTATTTCTAGCTAACCAATGTTCAAAGGAAATTTAAATATCGATTTAGACTTCTTTAAAATGAAGTCACCACTATTAATAGGTGTGGACATTAGTTCTTCATCTATAAAAATGGTTGAATTATCGATGGTTGATAAAGGAAACCAGGCCTATCGCATTGAACGATATGTAATAGAATCTTTGCCGGTAGATACAATGCTGGATGGTGGAATCGTAAATTTGGAAGCTGTGAGTGAATGTTTGCAACGCGGATGGAAGCGTATGGGGACACGTCGAAGGAATGTCGCGCTTGCGCTACCTGCGACTGATGTGATTACTAAAAAGATTTTTGTAGCAGCTGATCAGCGAGAAGATGATTTAGCATTGCAAGTTGAGAATGAGGCTAGTCAATATATTCCTTTTTCTTTAGATGAAGTTGATCTCGATTTTCAGGTGATTCATAAGACTCTAGATAGCTCAGAGGAAGTTGAAGTTCTGATTGCAGCATCCCGTAAAGAGAAAGTAGAGGATCGTGTAGCTGCTGCTTTATCAGCCGATCTTAAAACAATCGTCATGGATGTTGAGTCTTATGCAGCACAAGCAGCATTTGAATTGACTTTAAGCCAATTACCTGAGAGTGGTAAGAATCAAGTGATTGCATTGGTTGATATTGGTGCAACAGTTATGAAAATTAATGTACTTCATAATGGAGAATCCGTATATACGCGAGATCAACCATTTGGTGGTAATCAACTGACTCAGGAAATTCATAACCAATTTAATCTCTCACTGGAAGAGTCAGAAGTTGCTAAGCGAAGCGGGAATTTGCCAGATAATTATAAGGCAGATGTGTTGCAGCCATTCTGCGAAACACTGGCGATTGAAGTGATGCGCGCTATTCAATTTTTTTATACTTCAACCCAATATACCGAGGTTAACTACATTTTTATTGCCGGTGGGTGTGCGGTTATTCCCGGGTTAACCGAAATCATCGCATCACGGACGCAAGTGAGTACGCTCATTGTTAATCCCTTCTCAAGTATGGAATTGTCAAGTCGCATCATCCCGAAACAACTCAACTTGGATGCACCCGCTCTTCTCATTGCTTGTGGTCTGGCTTTGCGTAGTTTTGACCCATCATGATACGAATTAATCTACTGCCGCATCGTGAGTTAAAGCGAAAAGCGCGGCAACAGCAAATTGCAGTGTTGGCGGGTATAGTTAGTTTTCTAGGCATCATTATTATCTGGGGTATCTATACAATTATCGCTGGAAAAATTGAATATCAGAATGGTCGTAATCAATATTTGAATGATCAAATTGCTATTCTGGATAAAGAGATTTTAGAAATTAGAGAAATAAAGACGCACATTAAAGAATTATTGGCACGTAAACAAGTTGTTGAGACACTGCAGAATAGTCGAGCTGAAGTCGTCCATTTGTTGGACCAGCTAGTGCGACTACTGCCCGATGGAGTGTATCTGCAGAGCATCAAACAAGTGGATCGTGATATTAGCTTAGTTGGATATGCACAATCCAATGCTTGGGTGTCAACGCTGATGCGCAATCTTGAATCTTCCCCATGGCTTGAATCAGCATTACTAGTAGAAATTAAATCGATTATTGTAGATAACATGCGCCAAAACGAGTTTAATATGAAAATAAAACTCAAACAGACATTGATCAATGATCATCAATAGAGCTTCTCTCCAATCCTTCCCTTATAACAGTCAAAAATTTTGAGGTTGCCTTACGATGAACCTACTTACTGGATTGCGTCAACTTGATATTAACAATGCAGGAAGCTGGTCAACTCCAATAAAGACCGGTGCATTGGCTATCTTATTTATTGCTATTATAGCTGCAGGTTATTTCCTGGTTTGGCAGGAGCAAGTGGAGACCTTGGAGAATGTGCAAGCTCAGGAAGAGACATTAAAAAATACATACCTAGCTAAAAAAAAGAATGCGGTTAATTTGCCTGTTTTGCGACAGCAAATAAAAGATATTGAACAGTCATTAAGTACTTTGCTGAAACAGCTTCCGGATAAGTCGGAAATGGATGCATTACTTGTCGATATTAACCAGGCAGGTTTAGGTCGCGGATTGCAGTTTGAGTTATTTAAACCGGCTGCGACGGAAACCATTAATACATTCTATGCTGAGCTCCCGATTTCTGTTCGTGTAACAGGGGGGTATCATGATATTGGTGCATTTGCCAGCGATATTGCACAATTACCGCGTATTGTAACATTGAATAACATTAACATCATGCCAGGGAGTGATGGAAAATTGGTACTCGATGCTATTGCAAAGACATTTCGTTATCTGGATGAAGAGGAAATAGCAAAGCAGCCTGGAGGAAAATGAAGTATGATACGAACTATATCTCTACCAGTATTAATTATGGTATTTTTGATAATGATGACAGCGTGTAGTCAAGATGGCTATAGTGATTTGGAAGCATTTGTTAATAGTTCTGGGAAGGATTTGTATGGGCAGGTTGATCCATTACCAGAGTTTAAGGCATATAAGCACGCTACTTATCAGGCATTCGATATAACAAGTCCATTTGTGCCACGGAAAAGTAATCAAGCACAAAGTATAATAAATGGCATTCAGCCTGATTTAAATCGGCGCAAGGAAACATTAGAGTCTTATCCATTAGAAAGCCTATTAATGGTTGGTTCACTTCAACAGGAAGCCAGAGTTTTTGCAATAATTAAAGCTTCGGATGGTACTTTGCATCGTGTCAAAAAGGGCGACTATTTAGGTCAAAATTATGGGAAAATAGACCATATCTCAGAATCAGAAGTTAAGCTGCTGGAAATTGTGCAAGATGGTGTAAATGAATGGGTTGAACGGATTAGTGTGCTCATGCTAAAAGACTAGGGATAGAACTAACTGTGCGGCTAACAATAAAACTAAATATCCTAAACTTGGGAGTAGCGGCATTTCTGATTTCTTTGGTTACTTTGGTTTCTGCTGAACAAGCTCTTCCCATAGAGACATCTCAAAATAGTATTCGCGCAATAGAAATCTCTAGCATTCAGAATGGGGAAGTCATTGCTAAATTAACGTTAGATCAGCCGCTACATGCCCTTCCAACGGGTATTTCATTAAGTAATCCTTTCCGTATTTATTTTGATTTCTTTGATGTTTCCAATGGCCTGGGCAAGATTATACAAGAGGCTGCCGAAGGGGATTTGCGCAGTGTTAATATCGTACAGGTCGGGAATCGAACCCGAGTAGTATTAAATTTATCAAAATTAATGAAACATGATATACGAGCCAAAGATAATATCCTTCTAATTAGACTTGTGGCTGTAGCAGAGAATCAAGCAGTTAATGCAGTCGTTCGCTTTGCTGAAGATACTCCGAATAAGCAGATAAATAATCTGCGTGATATAGATTTTCGGCGTGGTACAAATGGTGAAGGTCGTATTGTTGTTGATATGACAAAAGCTGGGTTAGGGGTTGATGTACAACAGCAGGGAGATGATGTTTTTGTCGAGTTTACTGATACTTTCCTTCCAAGTAGCCTGAGGAGACGATTGGATGTGGTCGATTTTGCTACGCCTGTACATACCATCGAGACTTCAAAGAAGGGCGATAATGTACGCATGATTGTAAAATCCAGTGGTCGTTGGGAGCACTCTGCCCGGCAATCAGGGACGCAATTTGTTCTAGAAGTGCGGCCATTGAGTGAGGACGAAGAAGAATTGGCAAAAAGAAAAAGAGCTAATGGTGGATATACAGGTGAAAGATTATCGCTCAATTTCCAAGATATAGAAGTGCGATCAGTGTTACAAGTGATTGCGGATTTTACTAATTTTAATATTATCGCGAGCGATTCTGTTGGTGGAAATCTTACTTTGCGCTTAAGAGACGTGCCTTGGGACCAAGCACTGGATATCGTATTACAGGCGCATGGTCTAGATAAGCGTAAAACGGGTAATGTTATCTTTGTGGCACCACGTAAAGAAATGGCGGACAGGGAATTGTTGGATTTGGAAGCACAATTACAAGTAACTGAAATGGAGCCATTACGTACAGAGATTTTTCATCTGAATCATCGCAGGGTTAATTCGTTATCGTTTGAAGGGATGCTCAGCAAACGCGGCACAATCAATTTAGATGAAATCAGTAATACAGTGACTGTTACAGATATTCCTACTAGATTGAACGAAGTTAGAAAGCGTATACAGAGGCTAGATGTATTTGAAAGACAAGTGATGATTGAAGCACGTATTGTTGAGGCGACAGAAGCGTTCAGCCGAAATCTAGGTGCGCGTTTTGGTATACAGAATTCCTCGAATGTAGGTAATCAGGGGCTCGGGATCTCGGGTAATTTGACTGACTCGAGTGCATTAGCTGCGGGTGGTTCAGCGGGCGGCGGTAACAATCTGAATGTGAATCTGCCAGCTGCTGCTGGAGTGGGATTATTAGGTGGACCTGCCGCTTTGGGTTTGAGTTTGATGAAAATTAATAATGGTCGATTAATCAATCTCGAATTATCTGCATTAGAAACTGACCAAAAAGGGAGGATCATTGCCAGTCCGCGTGTGGTGACCGCACATGGAATAGAAGCGATTATTGAGCAAGGTGATCGGATTCCTTTTCAGCAAGCAACAAGTAGCGGTGCCACCAGTATCCGTTTTATGGATGCAACGTTAAGACTTAAGGTTAAGCCACTGATTACTTATAATAACCAGATTGATATGGAATTGAACGTTAACCAGGACAAGATTGGCGCTACTATCAATCAATTCTTGCCACCAGCTATTAATACCAAACAGGTAACGACAAAGGTGTTGGTGGAAAATGGAGGAACGGTGGTTATCGGGGGCATTTTTGATCGAACTGAGAATACGGTTGTAAATAAAGTCCCAATGTTAGGTGATATACCTGTGCTTGGCCATGTTTTTCGTAATACTTCTAAAGTAGATAATAAGCGCGAATTATTGATTTTTGTGACTCCGCGTATTTTGAATGATAGCCTTAATCTACAGTAGAAAAAACTTCTATTGCTCCGTCGGGAATCCCGCTTGACGCCAAGCTTCATAAACGATAATGGCAACGGCGTTGGACAAATTTAGACTGCGACTGGTTGAAACCATGGGCACCCGAATCCGGTGAGATGTGGGGAATGTTTCCATCAATTCAGCGGGTAAACCACAACTTTCTGCACCGAATAAAAACGCATCCCCTTCAGCATAGATCGTTTTATCGTAACGTTGTTTTCCCTTAGTTGTTATCGCAAAAATGCGATGATCCTTCAGGCTTTGAGAACAATCTATCCAATTTTCATGAACTTGAATCCGGGTGAATTCGTGATAGTCGAGACCTGCGCGTAATAATTGTTTGTCTTTCAGAGTAAAACCTAGCGGTTTAACAAGGTGCAATTGCATATTCGTATTTGCACACAAGCGAATAATATTGCCGGTATTGGGTGGAATTTCAGGTTGATAAAGGATAATGTTAAACATTGAGATATGATTGAGCGTATGTCGTACTAATTTTGTATTATATTTTTATTTCAATGTGAAGGAATTTGCCTGATCTTTTTCTGGAAGAGTTCTCGCGATAACCCAATTGCTAATTTCATATGCACCTTGTTGACGTAGTACTTTGGCTAATTCATTCAATGTTGCACCCGTTGTCATTACATCATCGACCAAGGCTACATGTTTTCCGGAAAGATCCATTTTACAGCTAAAAGCTTTGCGAATATTTTTTTGCCGAGTTTTCCAAGGCAATCCTGTTTGTGGTGGCGTATGTTTGATACGGCTACAACTATCCGGTAGCAGAGTAATCCCCATTTGTGCCGAGACATAACGACTGATTTCCATTGCTTGATTAAAGCCACGTTCACGTAGCCTAATAGGATGCAAAGGCATGGGGATAATGATGTCAGGCAGTAGTTTGAGCGTTTTTAGTTGTTTAATGAGCAAATTAGCAAGAATCGGTGCGATGGCTAGATTCGTTTGATATTTTAGGGATTGAATCAATGCATCGACCGGAAAGGAATATGGCAGTGCTGCAATGGTACGTGTGTATGCCGGTGGTTTTGATAAACAAGCTCCACAGATATTCGCCGTGGATACTGGCCACAGACAGACAGGGCAGTGATTATCCGGTAACTGCGGCAAGTGAATATCGCAAGACTCACATAAATCCTGATCGCTTGATGCTCCGCATAGTAAGCAATTTTTTCGGTCCAATATTTGCACAATATTTAATCGGTTATTTAAAATTAGCGAATGGAAATTTGACAATGATAATTGAATCCTTGATCATCCTGAGTCTTTGGCTGTTCGTAACATCAGTGTCTCACTCAAATTGAAGATAGGAAAATTGGTATGAATTTCAATTCACTCACAACGAACGAAACACAAAAAAGTTTAAACAGTAGCGCTGAGAGGTTGGAAGACTCGGCCCTTTGGAGTGTGTCAGAAATTTTGTTTTTACTGGATGCGCCATTTAACGATTTAATGTATCGAGCACAGTGTGTGCATCGCCAATATCACGACGCCAACGGCGTGCAATTATCGACACTGATTTCCGTAAAAACCGGCGGCTGCCCGGAAGATTGCGGTTACTGTCCGCAAGCCGCGCGTTATCACACCGGCGTTGAGAATCAGGACCTGTTGTCACTGGACGAAGTGGTCTCTGCCGCTTCTGCCGCCAAAGCCAAAGGCGCGTCGCGCTTCTGTATGGGGGCTGCCTGGCGCGGCCCGAAACAGCGCGATATCGAGAAAATGACCGAAATGGTGCGTGCGGTCAAATCACTGGGTATGGAAACCTGTGCCACGCTGGGTTTATTGAAACCGGGACAGGCGCAGCAACTCGGTGAAGCCGGTCTGGATTATTATAATCACAACCTCGATACCGCGCCGGAATTTTATGAAGAGATCATCACCACACGGCAGTATGAGGATCGTTTGAATACCTTGCAGGAAGTGCGTCAAGCGGGCATTAATGTGTGTTGCGGCGGCATTGTCGGGATGGGAGAGACGCGCCGCTCGCGCGCTGGATTGATCGCGCAATTGGCCAATCTGAATCCGTATCCGGAATCGGTGCCGATCAATCATCTGGTGCAGGTCAAGGGTACGCCTCTCTACGGCACGGAAGCGCTCGATCCGCTCGAATTCGTGCGCACCATCGCCACAGCGCGGATCACCATGCCGAAAGCCATGGTACGGTTGTCCGCAGGACGGCAGGAGATGTCCGATGCGATTCAAGCGCTGTGTTTCCTGGCCGGTGCCAATTCCATTTTCTACGGCGACAAATTATTGACGACCGGAAATCCGGAAACCGATCGCGACCGCATGTTATTGGATAAGCTGGGGCTGCACGCGCTGTCGTAGATGTTTGCGGATCTGGCTGAGCAACTGCGTATACGCGAGCAAAAAGGTCTGCGGCGCACCCGGCAAATCGTCGATTCACCGCAAGCAAGCCATATCACGATTGATGGACGCGATTACCTGGCGTTCAGCAGCAACGATTACCTGGGACTTGCCAACCACCCGGAATTGATCGCATCGGCATGTGACGGCGCCCGGCGCTACGGCGTTGGCGCGGGTGCCTCACACTTGGTCAACGGTCATAGCGCCGCGCATCATGATCTCGAAACAGCACTGGCGGCATTTACCGGATTCCCGCAAGCCTTGTTGTTTTCTACCGGCTATATGGCCAATATCGGCATGGTCACGGCGTTAGCCGGGCGCGAAGATGCGGTTTTCGCCGACAAACTGAACCACGCCTCGCTAAAC
Organism: Nitrosomonas sp.; assembly: GCA_024281695.1. Taxonomy (GTDB): domain Bacteria; phylum Pseudomonadota; class Gammaproteobacteria; order Burkholderiales; family Nitrosomonadaceae; genus Nitrosomonas. The sequence continues at coordinate 10,507 of JAMXAE010000028.1, forward strand.
GATGCCGCTTTGTTGTCGCGTGCGCAATTCATTCGCTATCCGCATTGCGATCTGGCAGCGCTGGAACAACGTCTGGCCACAGTCCAAGCACGACGCAAGCTGGTCATTTCCGACGCAGTGTTCAGTATGGAAGGTGATATCGCGCCGATCCGGCGATTGATCGCATTGTGCGAACGCTACCATGCGTGGCTGTTATTGGACGATGCGCATGGTTTTGGTGTATTGGGCGAGCAGGGGCGCGGCAGCTTGTTTTTGCCGGAAAATGCGCATTCCCATTCGCCGAATCTCGTCTACATGGCGACGCTTGGCAAAGCGGCCGGTGTATCCGGCGCATTCGTCGCGGCGCAGCCGGAAGTGATCGAAACCTTGATCCAGTCCGCGCGCAGTTATATCTACACCACCGCCACAGCGCCGCTGCTGGCGCACGCATTGTTGACCAGTGTGCGATTGATCAAGCAGGATGAATGGCGGCGCGAGGCGCTGCAACGTAATATGGCGCAACTGAAACAAGGCGTGCAGTCATTGCCGTGGAAGTTGCTGCCGTCCAATACGCCGATTCAACCTTTGCTGACCGGTGACAGCGCTGAAGCCGTACGCATCAGCCAGGCATTGCGCGAACACGGTATTTTAGTACCGGCCATTCGCCCGCCCACGGTGCCGCAAGGCGCGGCGCGGCTGCGTATTTCATTATCCGCCGCGCACCGGCCGGAAGATGTGCAACGCCTTACCGATGCTTTGCACGAATTGGCATCCGCATGACATCATTACACATTGAAACCTTTGGGCATGGCCCTGATCTCGTGCTGCTGCACGGCTGGGCGATGCACAGCGGCATTTGGGGCAGCGTGCGCGATTTATTGGCGCAAAAGTTTCATGTGCATCTGGTCGATCTGCCCGGGCACGGCTTGAGTCCCGCGAGTGAGCCGGGAACACTCGATCATCTGGTCGAGATCGTTGCTGAAATTCTGCCCGAGCGTTGCATGCTGGGTGGCTGGTCGCTCGGCGGACAGGTTGCGATGGAACTGGCTTTGCGTGAACCGCAGCGGATTGAAAAACTGGCGCTGATTGCCACGACCCCATGTTTTGCCAAGCGTGGCGATTGGGAATCGGGCATGGAGCATAAATTGCTGCAATTGTTTCTGGAAAACTTGAAACTCAATTACGCCACGACGATCAATCGTTTCTTGACGCTGCAAATGAGTGGCGACCGCGATGCGAGCAAGATTCTGCCGCAATTGCGCAAAAACTTTTTTCTGCGTGGCGAGCCCGATCCCGATGCATTGGAAAAAGGCTTGCGGATTTTGCAGCACAGTGATTTACGTGAGCGGATCGTAACCATCAAGCAACCGGTTTTAATCGTGCATGGCGAAAACGACGTGATCACCCATCCGGCAGCGGCCGATTGGATGCACCGGCAATTGCCGCAATCGCAGCAGGTGATGTTTGCGCACTGCGGTCATGCGCCGTTTTTATCTTACCCCGAACAATTTGTGGCTCATCTCAATGCATTCCGGACAAATTCTTGACAAAAAACAACTGCGTGCCGCGTTTGAACGCGCTTCGGCCAGTTACGACCATGCTGCAGTGCTACAACGCGAAATCAGCAACCGTATGCTGGGGCGGCTGGAGTACATCAAATATAAACCCGATGTAATTCTCGACGCCGGTAGCGGCACCGGTTACGGCAGCCAGCAGCTGGCCAAACGCTATCCGAACGGTCAATTGATCGCAGTCGATATTGCCTGGACAATGCTATCGCATGCGCGGCCCAATACCGCCTGGTGGCAACGCTTGCTGCCGTTGCAGCAACAACGCAGCGACTATGTCTGCGGCGATATCGAGCAATTGCCGTTCAAGAATGCAAGTGTCGGATTGATCTGGTCGAACCTTGCACTGCAATGGTGCAACGACCTGGATCGCACCTTTGCCGAAATGCACCGCATTTTGCGCGCCGATGGATTGCTGATGTTCAGCACCTTCGGTCCGGATACCTTGAAGGAACTGCGTCAGGCGTTTGCGAAAATCGACGGTTATAATCACGTCAACCGCTTTGTCGACATGCACGACATTGGCGATCTGCTGGTCAACAACCGCTTTTCCACCCCGGTGATGGACATGGAATATATCACCTTGACGTACGACGACGTCATCAGCGTGATGCGCGACCTCAAAGCCATCGGTGCGCACAACGTATTGCAGGGCAGGCAGCAGGGATTGATGGGGAAAAATAAATGGCAGCAAGTCATCGGCGAATACGAAAAACTGCGCCGCGACGGCAAACTGCCTGCCACCTTTGAAGTAGTGTACGGCCACGCTTGGAAGCCGTTCGATCCGCGCTCAATGCTGACGCCGGAAACGCGCCGGCAATTGGGTTTGCCGCCTTAATATGGCGCGAGGTTACTTCGTTACCGGCACCGATACCGGTGTTGGTAAAACCACTGTCAGTTGCGCGTTGCTGCGTGCGTTTGCCGCGCAAGAGAAAAGAGTCATCGGCATGAAGCCAGTGGTAGCGGGTAGTGAAAACGGAAAATGGCCGGATGTCGAACAACTGATCGCCGCCAGCAACATCCGTGCCGCGCGAGAACACATCAACCCCTATGCTTTTGATCCCCCCATCTCACCGCATATCGCCGCACAACAAGCCGGGACCGAAGTCGATCTTGCGGTCATTCAACACGCTTACCAGGCACTCAGCAATCAGGCGGATATCGTTATCGTCGAAGGCGCGGGTGGATTTCTAGTGCCGGTCAATCAAACGCAGAACGGCGCGGATCTCGCACGCGCATTAAATCTCCCGGTGATTTTGGTGGTGGGTATGCGGCTCGGTTGCTTGAATCATGCCTTGCTGACTGCGCAAGCGATCCGCATTGCCGGTTTATCGTTGACGGGCTGGGTGGCGAATTGCGTCGATCCGCAGATGCGGGTGCTGGAAGAAAATATTGCGACGTTGGAGCAACGGCTGGCTTGCCCGTTGCTGGGTGTGTTGCCGTTTGATGTGGAAATGGATGCGCAGAAAAGCGCAAGACTTCTGGATATTGAACATTGAGAATGTGATGAAATCGCTTACTGATTGGTTAAAAAGACTGGCATTGATTACTGGTGAAGCTGGCCCAGAACTTGATTACTTTCGTGTTTTTGTTTCTGGGAAGGAAGCACTAGATATCGATGGCTGGCTTTTTACCATTGATTCGCAGCATTCTGTTTCACTTCCTATATCTTCTGGACATGAATCTTGGTCGGTATTGCGTTTACCTGACATCCCGGAAACAGAGGTTAATATTAGAAATCGTCATCGTTTAGCTGTCGATTTGGCTTGTGTACTTTCCCTTGCACTAGACCGGAGGGTGATTGTTCCAATTGATTTACCTGTTCCATCCAGTGCGCAAAAGATAACATTTCTCTCTTTAGCAGAAATAGTTGATCAAAGTATTCAAGCTCCAATCCCAGTGAATGCGAAAAATCAAGTGATTGATTATGTGACTGCGATTGCTGGTTTGCCTCCAGAAGATCAAGATATCATTGGTGCTGCAAGTACCGCCTACTATGGAGCACTTCTTCTTTTTGATCGAGAGCCACGTGCTGCATACACACAACTTATAACCGGCATCGAATTATTGTCCAGGGAGTACGGTAGACCACCAACTGATTGGTCCGAATGGGAATTGTCGGAGAAATGGGATGCTCTTTTTGATGCTAACGGCTTGTCATCTGAACAAAAGGATGTTTTTCGAACTAAATTATTAGAGGACAAGCATTTACGTTTAGGCATGACTTTCCGGAATTATGCATCAAGCAAAATACCCGATTCTTTCTGGGATAAACCTTTGAATCAATGGATTCCTGGAATTGATACTTCTTCTGACGAACGATTACCGCAGAGATTGGTGACAACTAGAAAGATTTCAGATTTTCTTCAAAGGGATCGTGTTGTGCTAAAAGAACGACTTGGAAAAAGTTACAATCTTAGATCTTCTGTCGTACACAAATCTTCCTGGATCGATTTAATAAAGCTTGGTCAACCTATCCCTGTTGCTGACCAACATTCATTACCACTCTCGTTTCCTATACTCCGTATTCTATTAGCTGAACTAATTTGGATTGAAATATCGGAGCGATCAATCCCTATTGAATTGCCTAATTTTAAATTGTTCCGTGATATTAAATGTGATGCTTAATCGATTCATTTTTGTAGACTATTGCATTATGTTTTTCAATTGAACGACAAATAAATCCAATGTCTCCAAATATTCCGCAGAACTGGTTTCATCAAATCACCGAAACCAGTAACGCCCTCGATCTCGAGCACGGCGTATTTACCTGGAACGATCCGCATAAAATCGCATTGTCGCTGAAGCATTCTGCTGACAGCAGCGAGCGGCGCAAGGCGGAGCCGTTTGTGTCAGCGATGGCTATGCTGAATTTTTACATCAACCGGGCGGGGAAGCATTTGCCCGCGCAGCAGCGCGAGGTGCTGGAAAAAGCCAAGGATGAGCTGCGCGTGCTGTATGGAAAGCCGCGTCACAGCGGTTAGTTCGCCGCCCCGGCGGCGGCTACGTAGCTTTTTTTGATTCAGCCTGTCACAATCTGCAATTTCTTTTCGCCATCATTTGTTAATCCGATAGCCTTTTTACCTATGAGTTACCTCGACTTAACCGACAATCAATTCAACCCCAAAGGTTTTTGGGACCGGCCGCTGGAAAGTTTGAGTCCGCCTGCAGTCCATGAGCTGGCGCTGTTCGATCAGAATGGCTACGACTTGACCGGTTTGGAGCAACGTTATGCCGAGGCTAACCTGGCGGCCGCCCATGCGCACCGGGAACACCGGCATGCGATCAAGACGCCTTGGTTCACACAGCCGGAACGGGTGGAAGGCGCGGTGCTTAACCACAGTTTGTTATTCGAGCGCAAAGGATACTGCGGCGAAGCGCTGGAGCAGCTCGAATGCTGGGCGCAAGCCAATCCGCTGATCTATAAAATCATCCGTATGCGCCCCAAGTGGGGACTGGATTTCAGCATGGACTATGCCGACCGCGCGGGCAATGTGTTTGAAGTGCTGCACTGGGAATACGATGGTTTCGATTACGCGGAAGTGGCCGAACGCAAACAGCAGCTGGAAATTAAATTGGCCGCCACGGATTGGGACGATGCCGCCGCCAGCATTCTGAAACAGAAAGACCAATGGCACCACCTCGATTTCTTCGCGCAAAGCGATTGGAAATGCCATTACTTCGGTATCGTCAAGGAACGCTTTAAGATGGTGATTTGGGAGTAGAAATCTATCGCATCAACGCGCAGAGGCTGCTGACTTTTCATGGGGCATTATTTCGTTAACTCGATTCAGTTACACGCTTAGGAGAACGTATGTCAGACCTCAAGGATCCTCGAGTGCTCTTCGCAGCGGAACGCACGCTGCTGGCCTGGAACCGTACCAGCCTTGCTTTGATCGCTTTCGGTTTCTTGGTTGAGCGTGCTGGCCTGCTATTGAGCGCCCTGGCGCCGGATCATGTGCATGCTTCCGGTATGGTGCTGACATTCTGGCTGGGATTTGCTTTCATCTTGCTCGGCGCGGTATCCGCCATTTATTCATCCCGTCAGTATGCGGTATTCCTGAAAACGCTGAATCCGGCGGAATTTCCAGAGGGATATGGAACCCGCTGGGGCATGCTGGTGAACGTCGCTGTGGCTATCTTGGCTCTGGGACTCATTGTCGTGCTTTACATCGGGCGCTTTTGATGTAATCAGTGAGGAAGCAAGGATATCGTCTATGTCTAGTGACTCCTAGATCATTGTTCTAAAAAGTCATGCGATACACGGTCGTTACCTACGGAACCGAAGGTGATACCCGCCCGCTGATCGGATAACCAAAAATGGCTGATTTTCTTTATTTTTCCCGATGCATCAGATGCACAAAGAATATATTGGTCCAGACTGAACCAATCAGGAGTACTGAGCTCTTACACGATTCGGTTTTTCACAGTTCATCACAAAAAGAAAATGTTCTACAAAGAAACTCTCAGTCTGATTGCTATTGCAATCACTTTGGCCGCGTTCATTCCGTACATCCGGGAAATCTTCCGGGGCTCAATCAAACCGCATGTATTTTCCTGGGTCATATGGGGCGCGACCACGTTGCTGGCTTTTCTGGCGCAACTTGAGGATAACGGCGGTGTAGGTGCTTGGCCAATTGGGGTTTCGGGAAGCATCACGATTTTTATTGCATGCCTGGCCTATATGAAACGCGCCGATGTGACCATCACGAAAACCGATTGGTTGTTTTTTGTCGCGGCTCTGTCTTCTTTGCCGTTGTGGTACTTCACGTCAGATCCGTTATGGGCGGTCGTGATGTTGACAACCGTCGATGTACTCGGGTTTGGGCCCACGGTCGGGAAGGCTTACCATTTTCCGTATTCAGAATCTTTACTGTTTTTCGGTTTGTTTACGGTGCGTAATCTGTTGGTGATAATGGCGCTTGAGAATTATTCAATGACCACGCTCTTATTTCCCGTGGTGATCGCAGCAGTGTGCGTGTTATTGATGGGGATGATCGCGTATCGAAGACGGATTCTCATCATGCAAAAAGTGGAATCAGGTTTGTCGTAATGACGAAATTCTGAAGAGTGCATCATCTTTATCGTCAATATGGAGCTGAATTGATAACGATAGCCAGAAAATGCCGAATTTGCTGGGCACTGGGGATTTTTCTGGCACTCATTTGGATTAGTGTCTATTGCTATTGGCCAAAACTTACGTTCGATGACGGGCCATTTTTTGCCGAGCCATATTCTGGCAACCTTTCTGATTTGGCTTTATTGTCATCTTGCAATCTTAGTTGGATGGGTGTTTCCGTATTTGTTCTTGAAACGCGCACAATTCACGATCCAGATCCAAACACTGTATTTATTTTGAAGAGTTCCAATGGTGACATTCATTGGGCGAAAGTCACGTCGACTGATTTTGGTCGCATCAAAATAATCGACCGGTCAGTGCGCTGGTTTCCTGTTGGCGGTTGGGTAGTTGCAATTCAGCCGGAAAAAACCGAAGCGGGAGAATTGTATTTGTCGCCGTTGGGGGAATTTAGGTTTTTCTTTCATAGCTGGTAGTAGATGCATTGAAGTGAATTTTTGTTCACTTCAATGCATGATCCTTAAATCTGATCGTTCACTACTTTCGTTAAGCAGCTTTCCGCGTACTAATCGGTAGCACTTTACTTTCTTTTCCTTGCGCTAAATGCCCGGCAAGGATGTCGCTGATGGGAAGTTGGCAAGCATGTTCGACGAACAGGAATTGTCCGGCTGGATTGACTTCAAAGAAAACATATTCTCCGTCCGGCCTCAGTCGCAGATCAATTGCGCCATATTCCAGCCCGATGCGTCGCATCAATAACAGCAATTTCTGTTGAACATCGGCAGGCAGTTTGTGGCGTTCATACGCTTGTTGATTTAACCGCACATCGAGCTGATACTCCATTTTGGTCAGATCCACCGCAGCAGGCAGTATTTCGTCGCCAATCACCGTCACACGTAAATCAGCCACGCCTGGCACCAGTTCCTGAAATATCACGGGGGCGAGTTTTACACTGTCGAGCTGGGTAAATTCTTCCTGTTTCAACTTGCGTGTTTCACGCCAGCTGTGGAAGGTCTGTAGAAACGGCTTATAGATGATTTCTCCCTTGTGTTGTTGCCAGAATTGTTTTACCCGTTCAGGAATCGTGGTGATCAGCGTTTCCGGAATCCTGAGTCCGCATTGTTTTGCCAAATCGAGTTGCCATGGTTTGTGAGCGGCGGCCGCATCGCGGACTACATTATTGACCCAAAGGCAGGAGCTTGCTTGCCACATGCCCTGAAATGCCGTTGCAGTTTCTGTCATGGCGAAATGCCGTGCCAGCGGCTCCATACTTTGCGTATGGTGGCCAAATGACTGCGGTCTGCGCCACCATACCGACCGCACCTCATCCATATCAATGAGTTTATCGGGTGCTATCCGCAAGCGGAATTTACTAGGCCCACGTGCGGATAAGGCCATATCCAGGCTCATGCGCGCAGGAAAATCGGAGAAATCGAGCAGGTGCACATTGTTGTCTCCGCGTTTCTTCAGTGCGGCGGTGACCGCTTGTGCATGCACATCATTGGGTTCGGAAATAATCAAGATAGTCATGAGATGTCTCCTTATCAGAACAATGGCGCTAGCCTTGAAGCTAGCGCCAGTGCGGTTTCAGAATAGAGTGCCAGGGAGATTCCATACGGGTGGTTGTGTAGCCAATCCTCCCGGATCAAGTGTGCCTTCTTGTGCGGTGAAGGGACCGCCTTCCACCCAGGTTTCATATACCAATTCCTTGCGCGTATCACGGAGCATTTCCTTGGAGGTATCCCAAGATGGATCTTTGATGATTTCCTTGGTCGTATCTAATGGCGGATCCTTAATGAGTTCCTTGCCGGTGTCCCCATTCATTTCTTTCAGCGTATCAAATTGCGGCTCTTTCAAGGTGTCAGATGCCAGTTCTTTGCCGGTTTCCTGTGTCAACTGCTTACCGCCCGGACCGGCTGCTGCCTGAACGCCTGGCTGCTGAATGCCGGCCTGCATTGCCAGCAAATGTGCGGGCGCATGATGCGGCGTTGCCATCACAAAAGGTGTTCCTGGCTGACCGATATTTTGCTGAAGCGCGGCCGGATTGGTGACTACCTGTCCGGGATCGAATCCGCCCCCCTCGGCAAACGTACCGCCACCTTCAGTAAAGGTGCCTTCTGCAATTGTATCGGCAATGCCGGTGTTGCCACCGCCGCCCGGTGTGCCCGGATCGTTGAAGAAGGTGTTGATCGGATCAAGTATGCCGTCGGTTGCAACATCTTTGATGGGATCTTTGGTAAATTCTTTCTGATTAAAGTCTTTCGGTAGTGCCTTGTCGGTTAGCGGATCGGTTGCGATATCCTTCGCCTTCGGTGTGCCTTGGTCAGTGATGATATCCTTCACCGGATCAGTGCTGATATCCTTGGCGCGGAAAGTTTGATCGGCTAACACATCTTTGACCATATCGGTCGAGATGTCCTTAATAATCGGCTTGAACTGCATAACCGTTGCCGCCTCAAATTTGTCGCTGAGTACATGCAATTCCACGATTGGGTATGTGCCGGATGTGTCTACGACGCGGAATTTTTCTACTGCATCCGCTGGTAATTCCAGCGATTGGCCGTCACTGCCGGTGAGTGCGAATTTGCCATCCGTAGATCGGAACACCATACCGGTGACTACGGTAGTTTGTTGTTTAGATGCTTCGTCAACTGACGGACTGTTTTTCAGAAATGCTTGAAATTCTTGTGAACCACCACTCATATGATCGGACATGATAACCTCCGTATGTATAGAAAGAACAAAGAACTCTTTAATGCTGAGATGTAACCATCTCAGTATTAAAGGTAATAGAAAACACACAATCGAGCAAGATTTATTTTAACGTTCTTTGTAAAATGAGAATAATTTTAAGATTTATGGATCAATAGGTTAAATTGAAACTAGTGCGTTCTTGCGATGCCTTGTAGCAGGCTGTAGGGATGCAAAATTAATGGATGTGGAGTTCTAGTTACAAAAAATTAATTACCGATTGGTGTGTTTGACGTCTAGTTCTGTTTTTCTATATGATGAGTCGTAAGAAAGTGTCTATTTTTTTACGGGAGGTTGTTTATTTTATATGTATTAATTTTATGAGGAAATCAACATGTATACTCGATATTTATCTTTAATCGCCGTTTTCTTTTCCGTTTTTTACACGAACATTGTTTACGCTGGCGAGAGCGGTATGGATTCTAATTTTGTACAATTCAAGAACATTGGCAGCACAGATCCCTCTGCACCAACCATAGTCAACGCTGTGACAGTTACTTGTCCTTTAGCGGGTTTATTAATTTCGACTGCTAGCGGACAAATTAGCATGAATACTAGCGGAAGCGCGGGTGAAGTGGATATTCAATATGGTGTTTCAAAAAACTCTACAGCTCAAGACATCAACCACCACCATTTACTGAGGCAATATACTGATTCTGGAACCACTTGGGGTACCGCGCACTATCAACGGATCGATAGCTGTACGGCAGGACAGACGGTTACTCTTCGTTTTGTTGCGCACAAATTGGGTGCTGCATCTGCCGATGCACAAAAAGCCAGTCTGGTGGTTTTATTTGTCGAAGGCCCTCGTATTTAGGGGTCGAAAGGATAGAATAATTTGTGGGAGCTTCGTTACCGGTTATTCTAACCAAATTTAGCTTTGTTTCAGACGATCCCGTTCCTAGAACGGGATCTGTTTATTTTGCTCGCGGTTGCGAGTACGTCGATTCAAAACAATCTGATATTGAAATTCTAATAACTGGTGCGATACTCAGGCTAGTCTCTTTATGGCCGCTCTGTCAGTACATTTCGGATTGCTTGAGCCAATTCTTCAGCTACAAACTTGGCGACATAAGCGTCAGCACCTACCGATTTAACGTGATTCTCGTTAGCTGAGCCCGTTAGCGAGGAATGAATCACTACTGGAATCGATTTGAATCGTTGGTCGTTTTTGATGTTACGGGTGAGTGTAAATCCATCCATTTCGGGCATTTCCAGGTCGGTTAGTACCAGAGCAACTTTGTCCTGAATGGTTTTTCCTTCGGCGATGGCTGCATCCGACATTGATTGAATTTTGGTCCAGGCTTCCAGTCCTGTTTTGGTCATTACAAAGGGAGCGCCGAGTGCTTTGAGTCCATTTTCAATCATACTGCGCGCGAGCGGCGAATCATCGGCAGCCAAAATGATGGCACCAGGAGGGAGTTTTATCTTGGGACCGATTCTTTCCGAGGTCAAATTATCGGCAGAACTGGGCAACACATCGCGCAATATTTGTTCAACATCGAGTACCTGTGCGAGTCGCGAATCTTCTGTATTGCCATCGAGTCGTGCAATGCTGGTGACCAGATTTCCTCCATTGCCTTCTGCGGCTATTACTTGGTTCCAGTCCAAGCGCGCGATTTCACTGACTTCCTCGACTGCGAAAGCTTGAGTTGAACGTGCATACTCGGTGACTAAAAGAATCGGAGTGCCCTTTTTCGGGATACAGCCCACCACTTTCGGCAAGTTGATTACCGTAATGATTTGGCCACGAATATTGGCCACTCCCATTACGCTGGCCGGAGCATTGGCTACCGCGGTGATGGTTGGCATGACCAGAATCTCACGTATTTTGAAAACATTGATGCCAAATAATTCTCGGTGGTCGGTACCAGGGGCTTCGCCTAATCTGAACAGCAGTAATTCAAATTTGTTGTTGGCTGTCAGATGAGTGCGTTCGTCAATTTCGTGTAATGCAGTGTTCATGGAGTGTCCTCCGCTATCGTTGAGAAGATTAGAATGCGTAGTGTATCGTACGAATTGAAGATGGAAAGGCTTTAGAAGGAGGGAAAAATGCCTGCTTATTTGAATTATTCAAGAAACAAACTTATTTTAGCCAATCAGAGACGTAGATATGTCTTTGATTTGGAATATTTTGTGCAAAAGGCACTAATTAACAGTTTCATCCATACGATTAGCCCACTCGATGGCTTGTATTTCTATGTTGGCTAATTCATTCAGATTTAAAAAACCGAGTTCGGTCAATATGGATTGAATGGCTGTAATATCATTCTTTTCATTCGCTTCAACCAGTTTTAATGCTTTGCCTAAACGTCC
>JAMXAE010000029.1 GCA_024281695.1 Nitrosomonas sp.
CCAGCAGTCTGTTCGAGAATTTACTGGAAACATATGCATAATAGCCGCCCCCTTGCTTGGCGCCGTATTGCACACCATGACAACCGGGATCACATGGCAACATTGCAACAATCTCATCGGTGGTAGACAGATTGGGGCGCGTATCAATAATGGTAATCGTGCCCGTGAGCGTATTGGCGGTAACCATATTTTTCCCATCGGGAGAAACCGGGGTCTGAATCGGCAATGCCCCCACGGGTCCAGAGATGGCGCCTGATACAGGATTATAATTTTCAATCAGATTGATATGTTTGATGACATGATGCGTATCCATGTCGACAACAGTGATCGTGCTATCAAGCAGGTTAGCAACGTAATATTTGCTTGCATCTGGCATCATTCCAGTTGCTAAAGGATGGCTAAATGGGCCGCTCACCGGCAAAATAGCTTCAATCTTGTTCGTCTTAAAATTATATTGAGTGGTATCACCAGTAAGAACGTTTGGCGTTACCATAGTTTTGCCGTCATGACTCATCCAATGCGCATGGGCATTGCCTCGGCCAATGTCCACCCTACGCAACACCTTGGTTGCCAAGGGAGTCAGTTCCATCACCGAATCTGTACGGGTATCGCCGTTATTAGTAATATGAATTCGGTCTGAATCGGTCAGAGTCATTACATGTGCAGGTGCCTCACCTACGGATACATTGCGGATGAGTTTGCCGGTTTCACGATTATAAACAGTCAGCTTCTTATCAAACCATTGCGTCACATAAATAACCTTCTGATCTTTGTCAGTCCACATATTGTGTGGATTATTCATCTGAATTGAAGGTAGCGCTACTTTACGTGTTACTTGCCAGGAAGAACCATCTAGCGCGGATACAGTGCCTGGTTTTGATTTTCCTGAAGTAGTTTCAAACTGCGTAGCTACCCAGATTTCACCTACTGCAGGTGTAACTGGATTTTCGAGCGCCGCTAAAGCAATATCATTCCCATAACGAGCATTCAGTACTGCGGGCAAATTGACGACACCGATATCCACACGCACATCAATATTCGGATATGTAATATGCCACAGTGCATTATGTGCATAATTTTGCCAATTAGCAGGATTGGTCGCGATAAAGAATGTTCGCAATAACCGTGTTGCTAAATCACTGCTACTCGGAACTGTAATTCCATTAATTAAACTGAGAGAAGATCCCAAATCTAAACCTTTTGTGTTTGGATCATCGACAATCACCGCACCAAACATATAAGGATGTATACTACAGGTAAAAACATATAAGCCTGGCGTCGTCAGCGTCAGGCTATCACCACCTTTCTTAGGGTCCGTATTAAATGGCATGCCAGTTGCGCCAATTGGATAGATCAAACTGGTTCTCGTATGTACAGTATTAGAATTGCCAGAGAAATTGACACGCACACCCGGTAAAGCAATTGCAATGGAGCGACTACCTGCTATCAATGATCCTGTATCAAACCAATGTCCTGGATTATCGGTCAAAGCAAAATCGACTTCACCATTACCCGCAGAAGCATTATTTATCGCGCCAAAAGTTAAGATAGTTGAGAAAGAAACGATCACTCTCATAATCTTTCTGAAACAAGTTGTTTTAAACATAAGATCCCTTCCCTGAATGAACTAATAATATTTACGTGTGATTATTTCCCTCATTTGAAAAAGTATATGTGGGAATATTTCCCATGTCAACTATTATCGTAAGATTTTTCTCACACCATGTTAATATTACCAATCGTTCATTAATATTTTATTTATCATATAATTATAAATTTCTTGCGGATGGCACTTATTTAATCATCTTAATTCTTTAATAATTTGTGAGAAATATTCCCACATTATGCAGATATCATCATTTATTCATTAATTCATAGCACTACTTAATGATTCAGCAAATTAGATACACTGCACATATTCAGTTGATCCTATTCCCCAACAATTTGTGTAAAATATTCCCACATCGTGTTAATATTATTAATTACCGATTAGTTCTTTGTGTTATTTAATTTCTCTCATTCGATAATTTTATGCATGGTGTTCGCCCAATTAATTCAACTCTTTCACCAGCACTTGTTTCTGCGCTACGCCGAGTATTACGCCCGTTCATTAAGTTAATGCTTGCGAAGGGAATCACCTTTCCTTATTTATCTGAGGTACTTAAAGATATCTTTGTAGAAGTAGCAGAAAAGGAATTTAGGATTGGAGACAAGCCTTCCACTGATAGCCACTTAAGCTTGCTCACTGGCGTTCACCGCAAGGACATTAAACGGCTACGCCATTGCGTTCGTTCAGATACCGAGATTATCCCGCAAGCCGTCTCACTGGGTGCGCGACTCGTAAGTCTTTGGACCAGCGATGTTCGTTATCTAGACGAAAACAATCAACCCAAGCCATTACCAAGGTTTGCTAAACAGGGAGGGGAAATCTCTTTTGAAGGATTAGTTGCAAGTGTGAGTTGCGATATTCGCTCACGAGTTGTACTTGATGAATGGCTAAGACTGGGTATAGCTCATTTTGATGGAGACAAACAAGTTTGCCTTAATACCGCTGCATTTATTCCAGCACATGGCTTTGATGAGAAAGTCTATTACTTTAGCCATAACTTGCATGATCATGCAGCAGCAGCCACCAGTAATTTGCTAGGTGAATGTCAACCATTTCTAGAACGTAGCGTTTATTATGACGAATTAAGTGCTGAATCAGTTAGAATACTCGCTGAAAGATCTGAATTTCTTGGCATGGAATCCCTGCTTACCATCAATAAAGAAGCTATAGAGCTAGAAAAAGATGATGCTCTGAAAAGCGGTCCGCGTCACCGTATGACATTTGGTATTTATTATTTTAGCGAGCCCATTGAATCAGAGACATCTACTGAAACAAAAGATAACACTCATAACTAGCGAGCAAAAAATATACTTGGAATTCTGGATGAGAAAAATTTCAGTTGCAGAGGCATATCGCATTAGCATTCACTTATTGCAAGTTGTTACTCTGCTGCTCATATATTCAATAAGCGCACTAGCAAAAAATAATTGCGATACAAATACTTCACAAGTTAACCCTGCAACTTTTATTCAATCGGGTATAGGTGGTACAGGTATTGGCGAATGTTCTGTAAACACACTAGCGCAGAATAATTGCGATACCAATGCTTCTCCTGCAATTCCAACTCAATCAGGCATAGGTGGTACGGGTGCACCCCAATCAGGGATAGGCGATACAGGTATTCACCTCGAAGGAACCAGTAACCAGGAAGGAGGAATAGGGGGAACCGGAAGTGTAGCAAACGATGGTGGCATCGGCGGCACAGGCATTATTGGGGTAATTACTGGGTTTGCAAGTATTTGTGTTAATGGTGTTGAAATTCACTATGACGCCAATACGCCCGTTTCGGTTGATGGTCGATTGTCTACGGCACGCGACCTAGCAGTAGGGCAAATAATTGCAGCGCGTGCACTCGGCACAGGCCATGAACTCACAGCACGTAATATTGCAATCATCCATGCTGCCGTTGGACCGATCAGTAGTCTGAATCATGAAACGGGAAAAATGCATGTATTAGGTCAAACAATACAAATTGAGCGATCTAAAGATCATAATAATTTTGCATACCTAAAAACTGGTGATTGGGTACAAGTAAGCGGACACAGACTCTCCAATGGTATGATCGTTGCTTCACGTATTGAAGTTACTCCACCACTTGCAGAATCCAAAATAAATGGGTATGTCAATCATATTGATACTAAAGGTTTTGAGGTCAATGGTACGCGTATCAATCATGAAGCTAAATTACTGCCAGCAGGTATCGCTCAGGGCATGGAAGTACTGGTTGTAGGTCACTGGGATGGCGCTCATCTGAAAGCACGACATATTCAAACTGAGCCTACTCGCCAAAGCATGGGGACTGTAGAGCACATCGTAATTGAGGGATACATCCACGCTCTAGATGGCGAAAAATTAAACGTGAGCAATCGGATTGTCACGCTTGACTCCAATACACCGATAGCAACAGGAAATACAAAAGATGATTTTAGATTAGATCAACGAATCCAGGTCAATGGCAGATTAGACGCGAATCAGCGCATTATTGTCGAGCATGTTGAGTTGAAACACGAATTACCAATTCAAATTCAAGAAAAGATCGACAGAAATCAAATTAACAGCAATAAAGATAAAAAGACTGATTCTTCTGATAGCGGCTCCGGTTCAAAGGATTCATCCGAAGATAAGCAAAAATCGGAGTTATCAGGTAAGGATAATAAAAATAATTTTGGAAATGAATCTGGAACTAGTTCTACTAAAGAAAATGGAAGTAATCAGAGCGGACATAGCAACGACCGCAAAGATACTTTAAAAAAAGAAATCAATAATAGCGTGGATAAAAACCATTCTTCTGAGAGTGGTTCCAGTTCAAGGGATTCATCGGATTCACTCAAAGATATCGGGAAATCAGATTCTTCAAGTTTATCCGGACATGAACAAAAAGAGAATTCGCACGATATACATCAGCAGAATAGTGACATTCTCTCTGACCAAAGAAACATCGGTAAACCTGAGAAACCGGATGGATCTGATTCCACCGATAGACCCAGTGATCATAGAGATAATAATCTCCGCGATATCGATATTCCCGATAGAGTACGCGACCATAGTGGGCATCAGGACAGACATCTTGATCGATAGAAAAACAAAGTGCTCGTAAAAATCAACCACAACACCTTAATACTGGCTAGAAAGGAATATACTTTTATATTTAACAACAAGAGCAATAATTTCTTATTGCTTCAATTTATAAAGCAGCTCGTATTTAATACATATCCGTTGTAAATATTTGGATAGAATAAGTAAAATACCATTTACTTTTCAAACTGGCGGTTTTATTCTATGCGTAGGAAATTAGTAATCATGATGTAGGAAATTATCCGCAAATCAGAAAATATCGAATCTATTAGAATAAATACTAAAAATTGAGTATTGCAGTTAATTATTCGATCACATCCCTCCTCTGGGTCTTGTCAGATTAATTGAAATAAGAAGTAAGTTTACATGCATCATTTACCATCATTTAAGCAAGCAAGTTTAGTTCTGCTCTTAGCTTTTGCCTGCAGCTCTCCTGCAGCGATTGCAAATAAATTTAGCTTTAGCGCCGCAACCGACTTTACTACGGGTAAATATGGAGGCACTACCTCGACCGACATATGGTATGCCCCTTTCACGGCACGCTATGATAATGGCCGAGCGTCTTTCCGGGTGATTGTTCCCTTCCTCAATATTACAGGACCAGGTAATGTACTAGGACCTGGGATCGGCGGTATCGACGGCAGAGGAACCATAATAGGAGGAGGTACTAGCTTTGGAGGTGGAAACCTGGGGAGTGGTAGTGGAGGCGGTATTGTTGTTTGTGATGAAACAAATGATGATTGTTCAGGGAAAAATCCAGGTAGAAGCGGAAACAATACTGGTTCCGGCGGGAACAGTGGCAGTAATGGAAGTGCCGGAGGAAACAGTGGAAGTGGGGGAGGGGGGAGTGACGACGGAGGAAACAGCGGAAATGGCGGAGGAGGGAGTGACGACGGAGGAAACAGCGGAAGTGGCGGAGGAGGAAGTGATGACGGAGGAAACAGTGGAAGTGGCGGAGGAGGGAGTGATGACGGAGGAAACAGCGGGAATGGTGGAGGCAGCGACGACGGAGGAAACAGTGGAAGTGGAAGCGGAGGAGGAGGTAGTGATGATGGAAGCAACAGCGGAAGTGGGGGAGGGGGAGGTAGTGGCAGTCCAGACGATACACGTGACCAATTAAGACAACGTAAGATAAGCGCATTAGGTCTTACAGGAGGCATCCCTCTAGGTGGGTCATCTCTCCCAAGTTCAACTCAATCTGGATTGGGCGATATTATTACGGCTTTCAGTTACAATTTAATTGATCACACACCCAGTGGAATTGCTTTCGATATCACTGCTCGATTAAAAATTCCTACAGCCAGTGCGAATCGGAATTTGGGCACAGGTCATATCGATTATGCCGTTCAGGGAGATCTTTATAAAACAATATCTAAATTCATATTTAGCGCAACATTTGGCTACAGGATACTGGGTGATCCATCAGGGATAACTTTTCATAATGTATTCTATGGTGCTGCCGGTGCTGGTTATCGATTATCCGAAAATATTACACTAGGCACAAGTTACAACATGGGACAATCGCCAGTGCGGCTACAAGACAGTAGAGATCTCTCGTTATACCTTTCACAAAGGGTCAGCAATAATTTCAGACTCAATATTTATGGTTTGAGAGGCTTTTCAGAACGAAGCCCTGATTGGGGTGGCGGCATTAATTTACGATATGTTTTTTAATATTAAAACTACTTGCACACTCAAGTCACACTCGCCGCGGTTAATGACGTTAGCTAGCTTCGGACTGGCACCATTCATAATGCCCATGCCGATGAGATTGAGCTCGGCAAATCCACGAATGCTAGTGCCTACGGGCAGAGAGTCCACGACAAACCGTTGTGTACCAGGCCAAAAACGGAATCAAGACAATCAAATCGAAGTTGAAGTATATACCCCCCCACTGCTGTCCAACACAGCGCTCAAACTCAGCAATTACCGCATCATTGGCATAGCAATGCGCCCACACAAGAATCATCCAGGATGTGAAGCCCATAAAACATTCCAGATGGGAATATCGATCTGAACAGAACACTCTCGATTAATCCATTCATCATTGACTGCCTAATAGAACATTGAGCCACGATTCAGCAATTCAGTCCTTTCGTAGGAAACTGGATTTCTGAGCATCGTCTACAAGAAACAATCTCAAGGTTAGAATCGTCCTAATAAGAGGGTTGGCTACGATCAGTTTATTATTTTCAAAAGAACTTTAGCTTATTTAGTCGATATCTTTAATTTACAATGAGATAGGATTATAATTATAAATTTATATAGAATATGTGCATTAAGGATATTTCTATGCAGCAATCCATTTATGCCAAGCCAATTGGCGCAATGTTATTCATCGCTGGCCTGCTCAGCGGTTGTGCTTCCATGTTTTCTAATATACCGCTCAGTTCAACTGAAGCACGCGTCCACCAAGCACCCAATATTAACGCACCCTACAATAAGCCTTATAAAGTACGCGGGGTCATGTATTACCCGTTACGTTCAGCCTCTGGTTATCAAGAGATTGGCATTGCATCCTGGTATGGTTCAGAATCAGGCAACCGCACAGCCATGGGTACACGTTTTATACCCCATAACCTAACAGCTGCTCACAAGACGCTCCCCTTACCCTCCAAAGTCAGGGTTACCAATCTGGATAATGGTCGTCACGTCGATGTCATTGTTAATGATCGAGGTCCTTTCAAGAAAGGCAGAGTGATCGACTTATCCCATGGAGCCGCAAAAAAGATTGGTCTGCATGGTGTATCGAAAGTAAAAATTGAACATTTAGATCATAAAATCAGTCAGAGATAAAGAAACTGAGCTTTGAATCACGATAAGTGATTGCTACCTATTAATGTAATTATTCACGCCCAATCTGCATTTCCCATAGTTCCGACCCTGCCAGTTAATCATCCGATGGAAAACCACTTGTTGGCACCTTCGAATTAGAAGTTGACGACGATTGGGGTGAAAAAGGTGAAGCGCCACCGCCTTTAGAAGATCCCGATCCAGATTGGGGTGAGAAGGGTGATGTGTTTGTCCCTGGCGTGGATGCAGCATTAGGCTTTGATTGCGTGGATGCAGCCTTACTATCACCTGGCTTATAAACAAATTGCCAATCTTTATAGGTTAAAGCTTCAGAAAACTTAGCATAGTGTTCAGGAAACTGGTCCTTTTTAATAGGTTTCTTTTCAGAGAGACTATATACACCGATAATTCTTTTATTGATATTAGAACCCATTGCGGAACTAGTAGTTGGTGCTGCGCTGTTACTGGATGCTTGGTTAGTATTAGCTACTTGCCCACCAGATGTCTGACTAGTATTGGGTAATTGTCCGCTCATATTAGATGCCTGGTTATTACTACTAGGCGCTAAACTATTATTACTAGATGCTGAATTCTTATTGGGTGTCGCGTTGCTACTGCTACTAGGCGCTGGATTCTTATTAGCCGCAGGGCCTGCTGCACCCGGAGGAGGTTCTTCAACCAGCCCCCATTCCGTTGTGTTAGTTATCGGATCCAAATAGATCTTACGCAAATGACGTTTAATAGCTGGTGTACGACTATCCTGAAGTAAATTTTCCAATGATTCCGGATATTGTTTAGTTCCTGAATTGTAGTAGGACATAATTGCTTTGCGAAATTCTTCACCTATAAACATCAATTCGATTTCTTTTTCTCGCTGAGATTTCGTTTGCCACATCTGCCCCGTCCCTGCCATCACAATTCCAG
The DNA here is from genome assembly GCA_024281695.1 of Nitrosomonas sp. Lineage (GTDB taxonomy): Bacteria > Pseudomonadota > Gammaproteobacteria > Burkholderiales > Nitrosomonadaceae > Nitrosomonas. The sequence goes on from JAMXAE010000029.1 coordinate 8,402, forward strand.
CCAGGACAACCGCAAACAAAGCCCAAAGATAAACAAAACCACTTTCTAAGCGAAGCATAATACGACTTCTTCTATAAAAATAAAGCTAGCCCATCGAAGATTTACCACTCTTCATAAAACGAACCATCTGCCGCTCGTCCGGAATAGCCACTATGAACATCATAGACACCTGTTTCAGTTTCGTTTTTGGGAGGCACCTGAATCCAGGTCTCATTGCTCTCAGTGAATGGATCTTTCGGGATGCTACGCAAGTATCGCTTGTCGACCAACTCTAGCAAATCAATGGGATACTTACCGAAATCAGAATAAAACTGATCAATCGCATTACGCATGATACCTAAATCTTGTCGCAGAACCGCTTCTTTGGCTTTATCAAGTGAATTAAAATAGCGCGGAGCGACGATACTTAATAAAGTCGCAATAATGGCCATAACCACTAATAATTCGATCAGTGTAAAACCCTTGTGCTTGCAATTTCTGGGCATATCAATCACCAATCTCGATAAGGAATGCCATTTAGGCCGATGGCTTCTGAACGCGAGAAAACATCAAAAACATCATCACCTTCTTTGGGACTATCTGCCGGACTTTCGTAGCTGCGCTTTCCCCAAGTATCTACCACCGGAGTAGCGGCTACACCAGCAACATCCAATTCGACAAACATAGGATCTTTGGGTAAACGACGCAGAAAATAAATAACTTTCTTATCCTTGCTCTTCACATCTTTCACACCCATGAACAGTTCTTCTAATCGGGGAGGATAGCCGGATTCATCGGCTTTCTTTTCGATGCGCCCATCGTCTACCGCCTGCTTGTAAGCATCGATTGCTGTCCTTATCTGTCGCAAAGCCATACGTAGCTCTTGTTCCTTTTCGCGCTTTACCATGAGCTCGCGAAAAGGCATTGCAGATGTTGCCAAAATAGCCATGATAGCCACAACAATCATTAATTCAATAAGCGTGAAACCCTTATGCCTCCCAGAGATTCTGAATGAACGAATCATGATCTGACTATTTAATCGTGATACTTGTCGGCGGCGGTGTCGTCACTTCAATGAAATCACCGTTTTCTATATCTTCTGCGGTTACATTCTGAATATTAATCTCTGTGATGCCTGGGTTTGCCGCAATCACCTTAAAGCGGAGCTGTGTAGCTAAACCAGAAGCTTGATCCCTGCCTAACTTGATTGAACGTGTACCCGATTTATCCCCACTATCCAGAACCTCCAATACACTGGACTCATAATTTAATTGCAAATCGGCATTGACCGTAGCCTTTGCACCAACCAAACGAACATTCACAGAGAATTCTTTGCCTAAACCAACATTAGTCGGCGCTTGCATACTTAGCGTAGGCGTAGGCGTATTCGAAGTCGATGCGGCATTTGCAAAAGGATTGGGAGTGCCTTGCTGATCATCCGATGGAGAAAAAGCGTTCGGCGCACTCTTCAGCGCACCCTGGCCTGAACCCATGGGAGCAAGGGATAGCGACTGCGCCGCAGTTTTTTTAATGGTAACCGGTAATTTACCTGCATCACTGGCTGTACCAAAATGGTATTCGCTTTCCAGATTGGTTGCTTTTGCAATATTTCGAATAATACGCGGCGTAATTAATAGAATTACTTCAGTTTTCTTTCTGTCAACCTTCTGACCCGATGTCAATCTATCCAAACCAGGAATATTCAATAATCCCGCAAGGCCGGACACATCTCGCCTTTCATCATTTTGGATCAAACCTGCTATTACCTGGGTTTCTCCATCTTTCAACGTTAGAATAGTTTCAGCACTTCGATTTCCGACTACCGGTGCTCTCGGCGCACTCGATGCTCCACCAGCAGAAGGCCCAGTTTCAAAACCGGTTATATTGCTTACTTCTAGAGTTACCTTCATTGTCACATCATCATTAATACCAATACGAGGTTCAACATCCAACTTAATCCCTATATCGATAAAAGTCGGGGTTGAAGTAACAATAGAATTGATACCTGGTTGAACATTGGCTGTGAACACGGGCTGCTTTGTACCAATGTGGATTTTTGCCTTTTCACGATTACTGACTCGAATTCTAGGATTTGCCAAAATGTCGGCATTTGTCAGGCTTTGTGCAAAGTCTATTTTGGCTTGATTACTTATCGTAAAGCTCTTAAGGCCAAGAGCCCCCGAACCGATTTGATTAAGTATCGCTGTCGCTGCAGGCTGTGCTGCACCCACACCCGTTAGGCCGCTAAATGTAACCGATTGCGGAATTGTAGGTCCCAATGTAAAAAGGTTATTCCGCGTAATTTCAAGGATCGCAACATCCAGCATAACTTCTGGTTCAGCCAAGTCGTTTAATGTCACTAACCGCTCGGTTAGACGGATTGCCTCGAGCGTATCTCGCATGATAAACAGATTGAGCTGCTCATTAACATAAATATCTTTAGCTTTAACGATACCTCTGATCATGGCAACCATCTGTTTCACATCCGTATAAGCAACTTGAAAGCTGCGCACGACCAATTCCTGATAATCTTTCTGTTTCGCCGGTGTGTTCGGATAAATCAATAACGAATTGCTATTGAGTACCTTATAGGCCATTTGATTGGTTGTCAGGATTAGTTTGAGAATATCCTCAATCGTGTTATTACGCACAAAAATAGAAATTTTAGTCTCTTGCCGAATATCTTTATCGAAAACAAAATTAATCCCGGCTGTGCGCGCCATGATTTCAAATACCGACTTCAAATCGGTATCTTTAAATTCCATCGTCAGCGCTTTCTTGAAAGCAGATTCTAGGGCCAAATCATAAACCTCAGGGCGCGTGATACGTGAATTGATTTCTGAGATCAATTGGCGTGCATGAGATTGTTGAGGGTTTTCTTGTAATACAGCACGAACAACTTTTTCTGCTCCCTGCACATCATTACGTGCCAATAATTCTTTTGCTGAATCGACAGTGGCAATATGCCGACGCTCTAGTTTCACTGCCTCGTTGCCTTCCTTTGCTCGCTCATGAAATGGATATAAATTCAAGATACGCTGATAACTCTGCTCTGCTTGATCCAAATTACCCGAAAAACGGAAGTTATCACCTTCAAATAGTAATTTACCAATCACCTCTTCACGTATCCGTATTAGTACTGTACGAATTTCTTTATTTTCGGGTTCTTCGCGTGCTGCTTGCTCGATTTTTTCCAGTCCATTCTCAAATTTACCCTCAGCAATCAGTTTCTGCCCATCATCAAATGCGATATTCCTGGTACCAAATGTTTTGTTATTGATGGCACAACCTGTTGTCACTGCGAACAAAATAATAAGGGCAATAATTTTCCAGCTTTTCATCGAATATTTCCTGCTATTTTATTATTGATCGTGAGCGTCTGTTTGATATTCAGTGGCAGATATGTCATGGTAATCGCATTGTCATTGATCGAATCCAATCGATATTTGTCATTAATTTTTCCACCGATTTTAGCAATGTGATTTTCGCCTGATTGAGAAAGAAAAACCCATGTTTCATTGTCTGAAATCGCCCTACCGGCATATTTGAATTGCAAAGGTGGGGCTGTTGGCGCTGGCGGAGGAGATGATTTTGTTGCTTGCGCCGCTTTAGCCGCTTGTTCTTGTGAACTGACTTGAGGTTGCTTGGGCACCCATGTAGTCGATGCAAAAAGCTCTCCTGCCAAAGGATTAAATTTTCTTTGTCCCAGTTTACTCACATCTAAAGTCTCAGCATCATTTTCTTGAGTCTTTACTCTGTCGGCCGTTGATTTGGCGTGTTGTATTGGCTCTACTGTTTCGATTACATCCTCTTCTTCTTCGACCAGTACAGCGGCAAGTAATGTTGCGACTAGGGCACCACCCAATAATAATTTTCGTCTTTTTTCAACTGAATCCATCTTGTTATTTATTCAGGTAAAGATTAATTTCAAGACGAACTTCGAGTTTCTCAGAGGCTACACTTTCACGTTTGATCGCAATAGCAGAAATTGCCATGGCAGGAACCGCTACAAGCGCATCAGCCATAAAAGCACGTATTTGAGAGTACTTGCCTTTTACCGGCAGAATCATTTCATAGCGCGCTAAACGTGCATCATTGTCATTGACCAAACGATATTCGCTACTGCTAAGTTCGACACCTTGTTTTTTAGCGATTTGTACTAATTCTCGAATCCAGAAGGGGGATGAATCAATGCGCGGGAAAAAATCATAAAAAGCTTGTAGTGCCTGATCGCCACTCATTTTTACACCACTTTCTGAATCACCCGACGATTGTTTGGATAAGGCCTGCATTTGTAATGTTTCTGCACGTTCTTTCAGTTTTTGTAAATCAGATTCTTGTGGTAAAGCAGCCGAGAAAAAATAAATGCTGCTAGCGACCAATAAGCCCAAACCAATTTTACCGAAAACACCCAAACGACCTAACTGCCAACGAAGTTGCGGCATTAGCTGACTGAGCTGCGTTTGTAGTATTTCAGTTTTCAAGAGGCACCCACCCATGCTGCGGTCAACAAGAAAATAATCGGTCGATGAGGATTATCTTGCTTTATTTTGTAATTCAATAAATGTACGTTCTCAAAAATTAATTCGCGTTCAAGCGCTTCTACAAAATCTAGTAGCTCAGACATATTCTTAGCTTCACCACTGATACGCAATGACTGATTGGCTATGTTCGGTTGCAGTGATAATAATGCGATTTCTTCAGTCGCCGCATGTTCGATAGAATCAAATAAAGTTTCCCAGGGTAAATTGATTTGATCCAGTATGGCATTGGCTTTGATGATTTCTTTACGGATTTCCTGACTAAACTCTCTGATTCGTGGTGTTGAACGTGTCCGTTGTGGCGTAGCCTTTTGCTGCTGCTGTTTCTCTAGGCGCTCGACACGATTACTCCAATAATTCACTTCTTCGGTTATCTGTTGAAACTGAAAGAGTACACCGGCAAGAACCAATAATCCCATAAGCAGTATGGAGTAATCCACATGAGGAACTGATTGAGCATGATCGGGAAATTTTAATCTTAAGCGAGGCATTGATTTATCCCAGCATTATGAACCACTGCGGATGGGTAGTGTGCCAGCACAGGTATCTGCTCAGTTTTTAGTGGAACCATGCTCCATCCACAGTTATTAGGGAAAATTAATTCTGAATGCTCGGGAGCAAATAGGTGAACTAATTCGACTTTATCTTTATTTCCGGACAAGATCGTTTCCTGATCTAGTGCAGCCAGCAGTTCATCGGCTGCGCACTGTAAAATCCGCTGATTACGTATACTGTGCCAGATTCCATTGATCAATATGGCGAGACAAATACGCCCGTTTTCTAAGACCGCCAGGTAGGTTTTGTTACCCTTCAGTTGTTTTTGCCATCGATCATAGACAGACGCCAAATAGGGTTCAATCTCTTTCAATTTAAATTGATACTTTACCGCCAATTCTTCCAGTCGCACCATGAGATCACGAGGAATAGCTGCACAAATAGCACCGCTTATCGGACTCCATTCACTGACACTGAGCATCCAGGAATCAGCACGTTCTGCATAAATCTCGCGCATACGAAAAGTAGCATAAGACTTAACCTCCTCCGGTGTAGTTATTTCTGTTTGAGGTGGCAATGTCACATAACGGATAAAGTGATTCGACAGAGTAATCGTCAATTCGGTGCCGGCTGCGTCAACCAGATTCTTGTCTAATTGCTGTAATACCGATTGCCAGGCATTCGCCCCCTGAATGTGCTTACATGACTCGGTCACTTTAGCAGTTTGCACGGGCTTAAAACCGCGTGAAAAACGGACTAAATTCACCCGCTCGGGCGCCAAGAAAACCTGAATCTGATCACGCCACAATCGTGACACGATTAGCCTCCTCTAAGCTAGTTAATCCCTGCTTGACCATATCTAAAGCAGCTTCCCGCAGGAAGCGCGTGCCATTATTTTTTGCAGCTTCTTTGATACGACGTATCGGCTCCTGTGCCACAATCAGCTCACGAATTTCATCATTTAAAATCAGGATTTCAGCGATCGCATTTCTTCCTTTATACCCACTTCCGCGACATTGGCCACACCCTTTTCCGCTGCGAAACCTGTATTGATCGGCTTCATCCAAAGGAATTCCAGATTCCGTAATCACCGTATCATCGGGGCGCTCATCAATCGCGCAATGCAAACATAATAAACGTACTAATCTTTGCGCAGCGATCCCATTCAGGGCGGATACAAAGCTATAAGGATCCACACCCATATGTGAGAAACGCCCAATAACATCAAATACATTATTAGCGTGCACCGTCGTAAATACCAAGTGCCCGGTTAGTGCAGCTTGTATAGCAATTTGTGCTGTTTCAGAATCTCGAATCTCACCCACCATAATCTTATCAGGATCATGCCGCAGAATTGAGCGCAAGCCGCGCGCAAAGGTCAATCCTTTTTTCTCATTAACCGGAATCTGCAAAACACCGGGTAGCTGATATTCAATCGGATCTTCAATCGTAATAATTTTGTCGCTGCCTTTGTTGACTTCAGATATGGCCGCATATAGCGATGTCGTTTTACCACTGCCTGTTGGACCAGTAACCAGTAACATGCCATACGGTTCCGAGCTAAGGCGACGAATGCTTGCAATAGCTGCGTGATTAAAGCCCAGTTGATTTAATGTCAACCCTTCAATATGATCCGAGAGTGCCTGCCGATCAAGAATACGAAGCACAGCGTCTTCGCCGAAAATACTCGGCATAATAGACACACGAAAATCGATTTCTCGTCCTTGGATAGAGATTTTAAATCGACCATCCTGTCGAACGCGTCGCTCAGCAATATCCAGTTATGACTTGCTCAGCCAGATCCGCACCCTGCATGACACCAATGGATGACAATACCCCGTCAATTCGATATTTGATAGAAAGCGCACCTGTCGTCATTTCAAGATGGATATCACTGGCCTGGGATTTATGTGCATCATACAATGTAGAATGTACCAATCTTACAACCTGGCTGGTGCCTTCGTTAATACTCTTTAAAGATAAATCCTCAATACCGCTCTGTATCTTGTCCAATTCGGTAGAAGGCAATACTTGATCCATGGCGCGCATGGTTTTTTCTTGCTGAGCAAAAAAAGCGGTCAAGTCAGCCGGATGCACCAAATACCACTCAACGGCCATATCGAATCGCTCTTCTGCCCATGCCCGTAATTTGCTTGAGAATGGATTGCTCACCGCAAGTAAATACTCTTTTTCTCGGCGGAATAATGCACATTCATGCATGATAGCTTCTGAAAAAGACAATCGATCAAATGCTGGAGTTAATGCGTGCATGGTTTTCATTTCCATGACCGGCATATGCAGTAGCTGCCCAAGTTGTTGGATCAGCTCAGCCGATGTATAACCACTGGTTTCTTCCAACAGCTGAATGACAGAGATACCTTGTTCGATAGCTTTCTGTCGGGCACTAGCTAGACGATTGATATCAATCGATTGTTTATTCTCGGATTGTGTCGCTGTTTCAATCAATTGATACTTCCAGCCAATTCAAATATTGGCATGTACATGAGAATAATAATACCACCAATCACGATGCCAATGATGGCCATCAGCAGCGGTTCAATTAGTTTTGTTGTCCACTCCACCCAGCGTGCAATTTCTTCGTCATGAAAATTGCCAATTCGCTCCATCATATCCCCCATTAAGCCGGTTCTCTCGCCAACACGCAGCATACGATTACCGACCGCGGTTGTTAATCCCTCTTGTTCCATGGCACTGGAGATTGTCTTACCTTCGCGGATATGCTTAGCAGCCGCTTCCACTTTGGGACGAAAATGCGATTGGAGCAATCCACTCACCATTTCCAGCGCTTGCGTAATCGGAATTCCACCCCGTAACAACATCCCCAATGTTTTGTAAAAACGAGCTAACTGATAAACTCGCATATGTTCACCAATCGCTGGAATACGCCACAATAAGCGCATGACACTGGCTCGAAAGGCTGGTCGACTAACCGTGTAACCGGTTACCGCCAATATGATTACCGCCGCAATGGCCAATTCCCAACCACGTTCATGGACAAACTGCCCCCATTTAATCAGTAATAGTGAAAGCCAAGGTAAATCGCTACCCATATCGTCATAAATGGCGCTAAATTTGGGAACAACGAATACCATCAAAAAGATCGAAACCAGAAAACCAATTACCAGCAATAAAACTGGATATATGGATGCACCTACCAGTTTTTTGCGCACAAAATCCATCTGTGTTTGATAGCTAATAAACCGGGTCAAAGCTTCCGGAAGATCGCCAGTGCGCTCACTGGCACGAATGGTTGCAATATATAAAGGCGGAAATGCTTGCGAATACTCTTCCAGTGCTTGCGAAAAGGTCACGCCCTCATAAAGCCTTGTAAGTATATTTTGGATAATTTTGCGATTACTGGCATCTTGCTCTTTTTCCAATAAAGTTTCGATACTTTCTACCAAACTGAGTCCTGCGGTTTGCAATGACAGTAACTCCTGACTGAAATGAACTAACGGAAAGTGCGTGTTCGATTTCAGGGAAAAGCCTGAAAAGCTTCGTCGTACACTTAAAACCATACCGCCTTGTTCAATAACTTGAAGCCGAGCTTCCTCTTCACTGTTGGCTTCCAGTTCAAGATGCACAGTACCTCGTCCGGACAAGACTGCTTTCACTTCATAACGCATGGGATCAGTATTTATTTACCAATTCGTAACATCAGCGGCCTCACCCTCACCACCTGGCTGCCCATCTTTACCATAGGAAAGTAAGTCAAATTCTGAACGTTCTCCAGGATACTTATAGACATAAGGACGCCCCCAAGGATCGGATGGTGGCATTTTTGAGAGATAGGGTCCTTGCCATTTTGGTTCATTGTTGGGACGAGCGGTCAGTGCGGCTAATCCATTCTCGGTCGCTGGATAACTGCCGACATCCAAACGATATTGATGCAATGCTTTCTCTAGCGAATCTATTTGCGCTTGAGCCATTTTAACTTCTGATTTACCCACTTGTGAAAAATATTTAGGCCCCACGTAAGCAGCCAGTAAACCAATAATAACCATTACAACAAGCAATTCTAATAATGTAAATCCAAGTGCTTTATTCTTTTGTTGCTTGTACGAGTGCATCATATTCATCCTTTATCTTAAAAAATTACTAATTTCTGATAAATTATCTCTTTATTCTAGAGATTTTACCGGTAAGTAATCAGTCGCTATGCTCAAATATACGCATGGTAAGTTGCTTATATTACAGGGTCAAGACTGCGAAGCTGCTAAACACGGACAATCTGCACATCTAAGATAGCTAACGTCGTAGAATTGCCCACCATCTCCCCATATTGAGCAATGTCATTAGCGAAGCTGAGACATAAGTCCAGGCGGCTGCTCGCAAAATTCTACGAGCGTGTGGCTCGTCCTCTTGAATCAGATACTTGCCTTGCTCCAGCATAGGCAATGCACGTGCAAAACTGGCATGCATCTCCATCGGCAATGTCACTAAATGTACCAATATCGCAGCCCCTAGCGTTAAAAAGCCGCCAGCAAAAAACAATGCGCCTGTGATCGGTGCTCGAGTAACCATCATAATAGCGGGCGCAATCATCAAAATAGCCGCACCCAATTTCTCTGCTGGTGCAGCAATTTGTACTAATCGCGTACGCAATTTTAAAGGCAAATAACCATCTCGATCTTGTATGGCGTGCCCCACTTCATGTGCAGCCACCGTAATCGCTGTCAGCGACTTACCATTAAACTTATCCGGTGTCAGACGCACTACTTTTTCTATTGGATCATAATGATCACCGACCTCCGTTACTTCGACCTTGACAGCTTGCAGATTAGCCCAATCTAACAAAATACGCGCTAACTCACCGCCAGTACCTGGATATCGATCTTCTGGATAACTATACTTTTCAAGGGTATGCTTAACCCAGTAAGACGGTCCAAAAATCAGTAAGGTAATCGCAATAATGAGGATAAAATAAAGCATATACCTTCCAGAGGTTACTGCAAGATAAAAAGGGAATTTGTGAAAGGGTCAATATCCAGCAAATCCTCAACTGTTAATTCAGATATAAAATAAGAATAATTGGTTCCGCTATAAAATCATCAAGACAGTACTGCATAAGTTGTTTCATTAACAAATCTACACAGTATAAAATATCACAACTTTTGGAATAGTATGATTCATGAAGTTATGAATATTTCTAATAGTAAATCTTGAATTTATTTAGGGCTTTTTTGGTTCTTAGGTAAAGAACCCTCTTCTTGATTACATCATTAAGATCACCTTGATATTTTATCAATTAAAACATTAAAGCGATTACATGGCCAGCAACGATAAGCTAGCTTCCTATCATCGTTATCTATTTCAGTTGCTGGCATTAGCTGCTTTGTATTTTTCTTTTGGCTACATCAGTTTACTAACCACCGCTTCACATTACATTGTCACGCCCGTCTTCTTTATTGCCGAAGGCATCGCATTAGCCGCTATTATTCTACTCGGTCCCAGAGTTTGGCCAGGCATTCTTTTTGGACAACTGGCACTGGCCTTAAGCATGCAACTTGAGTTTCTGCCATCGCTTATCATATCCATCATTAACAGCATTGAAGCTATTATTGGAGTCACATTATTTAGGCGCTGGAAGCTTAATTTAGCACTCAGCCACGTAGGTGATCTAGGCCGCTTGGTATTCATGATCTTTTTCATTCTGCAACCATTCAGCGCTACTCTGGGAATCACAACGCTGCTAATTTTTAATGCCATCCAAGAATCGCAGAGCTATTTACAGGCCTGGACATACTGGTGGTTTGGGAATTGCATGGGGCAGTTTTTAATCACACCATTTTTAATAATTCTAGGCTCCAAACTCAATCACATCAAAAACATTCAGCAATCGCTTCATAGTGCGATCATACCGATTGCGCTCATGATACCGGCAACCTGGCTGGTTTTTGGTAGTCTTGGTGGCGGTGGCATTGCCCTTGCCCTCGTTATCTATGTTCCCCTTCTGATATGGATTGCGATAAACAGCGGATTGGCGGTGGTATCTCTGATCTGCAGTGGAATCACCCTGCTTGCTCTGTATGCGACATCATGTGGTTTCGGCCCTTTTGTCTTGAACGAACATCCCAGAATCTTCGATATGAATATCTTTATCCTGGGAATCTCTCTTACCGCACAATTTGTCAGTGTGTTATTCGCTGAACGCAATCAAGTTGTGGCAGCGCTACAAAAAAATGAAGCCAAACTTTACTCAATTATCGAGTCATCCCCCATTCCCAAGGCAGTGAATGACGAACATCAAAATATTACCTTCCTGAATAGGTCATTTACTCAACTGTTTGGATATACCTTAGAAGATATCCCAACATTAGCTGATTGGTGGCTAAAAGCCTATCCAGACAATGAGTATCGCCAATGGGTAGCAACAACATGGGCCAAAAATCTAGAAAACGCTTCTAGAGATAATACTGATTTCGAACCTTTTGAGGTAATAATCTATTGCAAGAATGGCTCACAACGTAACGTAATTGCGTCCTCTGCCCCGCTTGGATTGCCAACCTTTGCCCAAAGTCATTTGGTCACTCTGATCGATATTACCATGCGCAAAAGCTTGGAAACACAGCTCATCAAAAGTCACCAATTTCTCGAAGATTTATCCAATAATGTTCCGGGTTTTATTTATCAGTTCCAGCTTTTTCCCGATGGGCGAAGCTGCGTTCCTTTTGCCAGTAAAGGCATAATTAAACTCATGGGCATCTCTCCCGAACAGGTAATCACAGATGCTTCTCCATTATTTTCAATTATTCATCCTGAGGATTCTGGTATTTTACGCGCGTCAATTCGAAAGTCTGCAAAAGCATTAAATGAATGGTACTTTGAGTACCGCATCATCAATGAGCAAAAAGAAATCCGCTGGATCCATGCGCAATCAAAGCCAGAAAAACAACAAGATGGAAGCATTATATGGAATGGCTATGCAACCGATATCACGGAGTTAAAAAATGCATCGCTCAGATTTGAAGCGTTGCTGGATTCTGCCAGTGATGGCATCCATATCCTGGATGAAAACGGAAACATCGTGCATTTTAGCCGTTCATTCGCGAAAATGCTTGGCTATACCTACGAAGAAACAGCTCGACTCAATGTGATGGATTGGGATGCCAAGATCCCCAAGGAAATACTGATTAGTGTTGCGCGTGAAATCATCAATACACCCAGTGTTTTTGAAACACTGCATCGGCGCAAGAATGGCAGCATATTCGATGTTGAGATTAATGCAAGAGGGATAGAAATTTCAGGCAAGAAATTTATTTATGCATCGTCGCGTGATATTACTCTTAGGAAACAACGGGATAAAGAATTAGAAATCGAGCGCTTACGTTTATCCAATATTATTGAAGGAACCAACATTGGCACCTGGGAATGGAATATCCAAACCAGTAAAGTTATTTACAACCAGCGCTGGGCGCAGATAATCGGTTATACCCTGGATGAAATTTCCCCTGCATCGATAGAAACATGGCTCAAATATGCCCACCCCGATGACCTGAAACAGTCAGAAGAAATACTCAAGGATCACTTCGCTGGAAAAATTCCTTTCTATGAATTTGAAGCCCGCATGCGCCACAGAGAGGGACGTTGGATTTGGGTGCTAGACCGTGGCAAAGTATTGAGTTGGACAGAAGATGGCAAGCCTTTAATGATGTTTGGAACCCATCAAGACATCACAGACAGAAAAGAACGCGAAACAATGCTGATAGAAGCACGGCAACAAGCAGAAGCTGCCAGCATCGCGAAAACTCGTTTTCTAGCCATGATGTCTCATGAAATTCGTACCCCGATGAATGCTGTGCTAGGCATGACTCACTTATTAAGCAAAACCTCACTGGATTCTCGTCAGAGCACCTATTTGCGCAATATCGAAGGCTCTTCGCATATCTTGTTAGGTGTCATCAATGACATCCTTGATTATTCCAAAATAGAAGCCAATAAAATTGAATTGGATAATATCCCGTTCGATCTCAATCACATTCTGGAAAACCTCGCTGCGCTCGCTTCAATAGCCGCGAAAAACAAAACCATCGACGTACTTTTTTCTGTGGAACCCAATGTCCCCAGGCATTTTATTGGCGACCCATTAAGGCTGAGCCAGATATTCGTCAACCTCACCAACAATGCCATTAAATTCACCGATCAGGGTGAAGTGATCATTCGTATTGCAATCGGAAACCCCGACGAATCAGGATTCGTCACGCTTGACTTCAGCGTAACCGACAGCGGTATTGGCATAACAGCCGAACAAATGGAGCATCTTTTCGAAGCTTTCTCGCAAGCCGATTCATCCATTACACGCCGTTTCGGCGGCACCGGTTTGGGTTTATCCATCTCGCATCGATTGGCTCAACAAATGCATGGCGATATCAGGGTAGAAAGCAAGCACGGTAAAGGTAGCCAGTTTCATTGTACCATCAAGCTACGACAACTAGACGATCAAGAGAGCTCCTGGGTGTTGATTCCTAGTGATCTACAATCGCTCAGAGTCATGATCATTGACAACAATGCAGTCACACGTTCGGTCATTGCAGACAATATACAATCTCTGGGTTGGTCTGCTGTTGTCGTCGACAATAGTACGCAAGCCATTCAGTACATGATTAATTCCAATGCCGCGTCGTTTGACTTGCTGCTGATGGCACGTTTGCCCGAT
>JAMXAE010000030.1 GCA_024281695.1 Nitrosomonas sp.
ATAATGCTACCCCTTATGAAATACTCTTCGCTTATTTCAATCAACCTCTCTGTAAACAACACTGAGATTTCTTACAGCCCAATGTAGCCACACGCACCTTCAGCGGAACGCCTTTAAATGCTAATGTAGGTACAATCAACGTAAAAGTAACCGCAACCGATGGCAGCAATGCCTCAGCAAACGATATATTTACCATTGCGGTAACTAGTTCTGGAGCTGGTGTAATGCTATTTAGTACAGCAGGAAACGATATTCTGGCTGGCACATCATCGCTCAACGATACCGTGAGCTATGTAAATGCGACCGCAGCAGTCACTGTTTCGCTGGCAATCACTACGCAACAAAATACCATCGGTGCTGGACTCGATACCATCACGGCGATTGAAAACCTGATCGGCGGCAATTTCAACGATAGCCTCATCGGCAACACAAAAAATAATACCCTGAACGGCGGAGTCGGTAATGATACTCTCAATGGCGGCACTGGCGCAGATACCCTAATCGGTGGATTGGGCGATGATAGCTATGTAGTCGACAATATCGGTGATGCCATCACTGAGAACTTCAACGAAGGCACGGATAAGGTCAGCAGCAAAGTGACCTACACATTATCTGGCAATGTAGAGAATCTCACGCTGACTGGGTCCTTGGCTATTAACGGTACAGGGAATGATCTAGCCAACAAATTGACGGGGAATTCAGCTACAAATCAATTGGATGGCGGCGCAGGCGACGATACACTCGATGGGAAAGCTGGTGTTGATACGATGATCGGTGGACTCGGCAATGATAGCTATGTGGTTGATGATACAAGCGATGTCATCACCGAGAATCTTGGCGAGGGTACTGATAAAGTCAGCAGCAGTGCAACTTATACCTTACCAGCCAATATAGAAAATCTGACACTGACCGGTACATTGGCCATCAATAGCACAGGTAATGGTCAAGCTAACAAGATCACTGGAAATTCAGGCAACAACCAATTAGATGGTGGAGCAGGTAACGATACCCTTGATGGGGGTGCCGGTACCAATAGTCTAACAGGCGGAGCAGGCAAAGATATCTTCAAATTTATTACCGCAAGCCATACGGATACTGTTACCGACTTCATCGTAGTTGATGACACTATCCAACTTGAGAATTCTATATTTACAGCATTAACGACGACCGGTACTTTAGCAGTTAGCCAATTCAGAATCGGCGTAAGCGCATTGGATGCTAATGATTTCGTTATCTACAACAGTACGACAGGCAAGTTGCTCTACGATGCTGATGGTAGTGGCGCAGGTGCTGCAGTACAGATTGCTATGATTGGCGCCGGATTGAGCTTGACCAATGCGGATGTTGTGGTGATTTAACCTGAATTCCCATTCGGATATTTCTGGCGATTGAAGCATCATCGCAGTACTGGATAGGTACTTCTGGATTTGTCGTTATGTCTGTTTACGCGGGCATAACAATCAAAATCAATCCGCATTCAACACTCGGATATGCGCTGCAACGCAACGCCCAAGCGATTTCAATTCATACCCACCTTCCAGCACGGATACTATCCGACCATTGGCATATTGATTGGCCATTGCTTTGATTTGTTGCGCAATCCAAACATAATCTTCATCACTTAGCTGTAATTGAGCCATATCATCATCCCGGTGTGCATCAAAGCCAGCTGAGACAAATATCATTTCAGGCTTAAATACCTCCAATGCCGGCAGCCATGCATCGGTCACAGCTTTGCGAAAAACCATACCATCGGCACCTCGCTGTAGAGGAACATTGATCATGCGCGAATTGCTGCTGTCAGCCCCACAATAAGGATAAAAAGGATGCTGGAAAGTTGAGCACAGCATAACGTGCAGATTATCCCGGAAAATTTCCTCGCTGCCATTTCCGTGATGCACGTCAAAATCCAAAATCGCAATCCGCTGTAAATGATATTCATAGATTGCGTGCGCTACACCAACTGCCACGTTATTAAACAAGCAAAACCCCATGGCACGATCTGACTCAGCATGATGCCCAGGAGGACGAACTGCACAGAAAGCATTACTCACCTTATCTGTCAGAACCAGCTCTGTTGCTAGCACAGCAGCTCCCGCTGCTCGCAACGCAGCATTCAGCGTGAATGGATTCATGATGGTATCAGGATCAAGCTCAACTAGCCCGGCATTAGGTGCAGCTTGCTGAATACTTTCAATGTAATTCTGCGTATGTACTCGTACCAACTGCTCTATGCTTACCAATGGCGCATCAAAATGTTGCAGTTTTGACCACACGCCAGAAGCCTTCAACTCATTCTCGATGGCAATTAGTCGCTGAGGACTCTCAGGATGAGCCATTCCCATCTCATGCTTGAGGCAATCTGGATGGCTAATATAAGCCGTTTGCAATTTATTCTCCTTCCCTATCCATAGTCGCTTGCCCTAACAAAATTCAAAGTTTATACAATCAATTGACTATACCGTGATAAATTATCAGTATTTTGTCAATCGACAATAAGAAATATTGAACATTGTTACACGTTAATACCTTTTTGGTCATATTGGGAGTGATTGATGGACGAGTTTATAACTAAAGTATTAAATATGTTTTCCTTCGATGTACTTATGGAAAGAAGTTGGCTGGATATTTTATCGATTTTGGCTCCTTCTGTAATTTTAATTATTGTCTTGTTTTGTCTTAGTTTTTTTATAAAATTCAGAAAATGGAGATTTTCTGCTTATGCCGCTTGTGTGATGCTTACTTTGGTTTATTTGCCTTATGAATTACTTCGTCAATCCACTGCAATGGCTCGAGCTGATGCAAGTGTCAATGCGATGCATAGCAACCTGCAGGAATTATTGAGTTCCGCCCATTTAAGTCATTTGAGCGTTGTTGCGAATAAAGAAGTTTCTTCCAATATTCTGGATGAACTGATTCACGGTCTGGGTAGAGAACAAAAAAAAGACCTCATCCTGGCCTCATGGTTAATGGCCGAAAACGAGAAGAATACGCTTAATCAGATGGATGATAAGCAAAAATTGTTGGCTAATGAAATCATGTCGAGCCTGAATGAGACAAAAAATGAAATCATCGAATCTCGCCCCCCCATTGAGAAAATCTCTGAGACAATTGTTAAGCGACTGGATGGCGATATTAACCAGTTAGTAGAGAAGAAAATGCAGGCATTCAAGCAGGAAATTGACAACTCACTGGATAGCTTTAAAGACGGTATCAATACCTTTGTTCAAGGTGAACTCAAGAATTATCAAGAGAAACTGGCTGCCATCACTCAACAAAATGTCGATGAATTAAGAAACTATTCCAACAAAGCCAATCAAGCCTTTTCTGATCAAGTCAATAGAGTCAATCGCGAATCATTGCAAAAGATAGATGCCACAAAAGCAAGTGTTGATGGCATTGGCGTTGCTGTTGCCAATATCGATTTGAAAAATGTCACTCAGCAAGTCAAGCAACTTTCAGCATCGATAGAACTTGCTCAAAAAAAGAATGATATTTTATTTGAATATAACGAATGCCTAAGAACTGCTGGCGTACTAGATTTAACCGGTAAGGTGGAGCACTGCAAAACTAAAATGAATGAAGGCTTGAGTAGCTTAAAATAATTCAAATTAATTAAATTGATCTGGCGGCTTTTTATTTTAAATAAAGTCCGTCAGATCAAACTTAAATCCTCTCTGTAGAAATTCACTATACATCACATACTGAGATCACTGGTAGTAATCAGATTAATCCTTTGAATCGTGGTCAGATTTTGTAAGCGGATGCGGCCAGAAACGCTGCATAGCCAGGAAGGTAAAAGAGGCTGACCAGGTAATCATGGCCAACCCTGCCAACCCCTCAGCCGCCGTCAATATGCGCATCACTCCAACGGGTACCAAATCTCCAAATCCAACAGTCGTATAAACAACCGATGAGTAATAGATAAAATCAAGGAAATTACCTCCATCCATACCAGATATATACCCTAGTTCAGCACCATGCTGGATCACCAGATAACCCAAAGCAAAAATAATAATTTCAAGTACATGTGCTACCAACAATCCAAGCATCACAACTAACACACCGATACGCTTATGTACATGCACCCCCACAGTGCGACTTAAAAAACGTAATGCTTCGTAATGTAATACCACACAGATGGTTACAACAAAAACCGAGATGACTAATACTATCAAATGGAGAATATGTTCATTCATAATAAAATAAGCGGATAGCCCATCCCAAAACGTATTGTAGACACCTATAATAGTGATTAATCTCGTAGAGTAAATTTTGTATGAATTCCATGCGTTGCCGTATTACCTCACTCATCTATCTAGTCATCGCAATTAAAGGGATACTCATGGGAATCCACTTAATCATCAAGAGGTATTCATGGGCCAGGTAACCGAACTGGTAGGGCGCGGGCTGGCAAGGTTCTTGAGCAAGCCAGTACGCCAAAGTACCCAGGTTGCAACGGTCAGTCAAGAGCAACTTCTGGCGAATTTACAACCCGCAGATGTTCTCTTGGTTGAAGGCAACACTCGTGTCAGTGTTGCGATCAAGTATCTTACACAGTCAACTTGGTCACACGCAGCACTGTACATTGGCGACGCACTTCCTTCCAGCACACCTTGGCAGCTACCCTATGTATTGGTTGAAGCCGATTTACAAGAAGGTGTACGCGCAGTGCCGCTTGCAAACTATGCTCAAATGCATACCCGGATCTGTCGTCCTGTCGGCTTAAATGATGAAGATCGTAAACGTGTTGTTGATTATGTGATCGCACGCATGGGTCAACAGTATGATCTCAAGCATATTTTCGATCTCATACGTTACCTTCTTCCCACAGCTCCCGTTCCGACAAGATTCCGCAGGCGCTTGCTAGCAATTGGTAGCGGAGACCCTACGCGCGCAATCTGTTCCACGCTGATCGCACAAGCTTTCGAGTCAGTACGTTATCCGATACTACCGGAGATTGAGAGAGCATGGTCAAATGATCCAATACACACTGATTGCTATGCGGAAATCTACCACATCCGTCATCATAGCTTATATACACCACGCGACTTTGATATATCGCCCTTCTTTGATATTATCAAACCAACAATCAGAAATGGCTTTAACTATCATTCGCTTGCTTGGGGTGATGCTCCACAAGATTACAGGGAACTTAAGTGCAAAACAACAAAAGCAGATATCAACTAGTTATTCAGCCCCATATGAAATCTCTGCGGGTTTAGTTCTGTGCCAGAGAAGTTATTTATTATTACTTGAAAATGGATTTCAGATCATTAAGAAGTGAGAAATGGAGTTTAATGCCATGAAAAAACTGTTTGTTTTTAGCATAATGAGTATCTTTTTTGTCCCGCTCACCGCAATCGCAGCTGAATTACCAAGTTTCTCGACTCCTGAAAGAAAATTGCGCATTCCGCAAGTCACTGTGGATGATCAAAACATACTTTATGATGTGGAGTTATCTCTGGATTTTGAAAATGGAAAATTTTCCTTACAAAAATACAGTGACACACTGCCCAATGATATAGCCGAACTAAATCTCCCTTTTAAACTCGTTATGGGACAAAACGTGAAGATCAGCAATACTGATTTGCAGATTCAGTTTTCTGATATTACTGAGGATTCTCGCTGCCCAGCGCCACTTAATTGTATTTGGTCTGGGCAAGTCACTATCGAAATAAATATTACTCGTCCCGAGAAAGATCTACAAAAGATTACACTGACTTCGCCCAATTCCTATCCTGTTATCGATGATCTTTCAGAATACAAGCTAGAGTTGCTAGCTGTACAGCCTTACCCAATTTCCGAGAAATCTATTAACAAACAGGATTACTTGGTTATCTTGCGAATTTCTCCCTTTACACAATAAAACGGATTATCCAGCTCATTTGAATGAGTTAATCTTAAATGGAACATAAACCTTAAGAAGTTAAGAATTCAATAAAACCTCTTAACTTCTTAAGTTTATACTGATTAATTACAAAAGAAATCTGCAAAAAAATTTAACGACCTACAATTACGTCACGGGATGTGAAAACCATATAAAGGCGGTTATGAAACAAACTCAACACCACTTTGCTGCAATCCGATCAGGTTGATGTTCGTTGCGTTTACTTCAGAATTGGCTGCAATCTCCAGTAGTTGCGCCTGAGTAAATGCACCACCGCTACCCGCTAGCAATCCAACATAAAAATTGTGATCCACAGGTAAAGGCGCAGTACCCACTACATTCTGATACACCTTATCCACAAAAACATCGTTAGTAGGATTACCCATTACACCAACCACAAGTTGCGCCACTTCAAGCATGCTCTGACCCGAATCGAACAAACTTAACCCCACGCCGACATAATCTGGATGCTCCTGAATGGTGGGGGCATCGAACGCCGCACCGATGATTCTAACGGTGTTGCTGGCTGCTTGTCCGGCATTAAGATCCACAGCGATATCTTTATCGGCAAAATTAAAACGTTCAATTCCAGAAAGTTTATCGTTACCTTCCGCCCCAGAAACGCTGAGACCGAAGCTTGTTCCTAGGATCGTGTAATTCATGCGAATGCTGTTGTAGATTACCGTATCAACACCCAAGCCGCCACTCAACGTATCATTGCCACCCAAGCCACTGAGTGTATCCTGTCCACCGGCTGCTAGGATAAAATCATCTCCTGACGTACCTACCAAATCATCCGATCCTTCTGTCCCTGAAAACACATTACTTGGCACAGTACCTGTGTTACCAGCAAAATTTGTGGGAGAATTCAATCCAGTCGAGCTATCAGGCCTAAGTGATCTCACTCCATCTGTCGGCAATGAAGCATAAGTTATCTGTCCCCCATTCATATTGGGAAAAGTCACAGTACCACCGACAGTAAACAAAAATCCATTTGGAATAATGTAATCGGGTGTCACAATGCCCAACTCAGAAAACCCTTGAGTCCCAACCAGCACCGACTTGTTGAGAGTCGCTTCGCTAGGCAGATTCGTGTTAAATCTGTAAGTGTTAGTGCTAGTACCATTGGTCGAGGTAATCGTATGTCCTGCCCACTCCTCCTGATTATTATCATCCCCCACAAACTCAATGAATTGAATAGTTCCATCTGCATTCGAATATACTTCGTTAATATGAAATACGTGAAATGTCATTTTTCCTCCCTCATCAGACGATTGCTCGATTCCTTCGTTTGTTGTTATATTTCTTCAAATTCCTGAGAAACAAGGAATAATTCATTTAAGATAACTAGCGGGTAAATTTATTACTCCTTCCATTCAACATGAGTTGGAGAGCATACTTCCAATCCAATGCACTCATCCGCTAATCTGGATCAAGAAAATGATTTTCTTTCCATTACCACATGTTAAAAACTTTTCTAATAAATCTTAATTCATTCCTCCCGACAATGAAAGCTTTTTAAACTAAATATGAAGATCTACCATCAATTTACGCATTAAGTCTCATCAATCGGCAATTTTAATGACCATGAGTCTTGCCTGCAGAATCAAGTCTGCGAAATAAAAGGGTTTGCGATATATTTTACTTGAGACATGATCGCTCCCACTTTCAGCATTCATCGAACTGTTATAACCATTATCAACTTTCTGGATAATATTATCGCTATCAACCCAATAACCTAATTTGTGATACATTCATTAGTTAGTATACGCATGTCAAAGACGAAGTATCAATGTATCCAGTACACGGACTGTTTAGTTAAATCCCCCACCATAATGATGTCTCTCTAATCCGAAAACAATCTTTGTCCAACCAATGAAAGCACATAAAGACCCGAATACACCGATGATGCAACAATATCTGCGTATCAAAGCACAGCACCCAGATATGCTGATGTTTTATCGTATGGGGGATTTTTATGAGCTGTTTTTTGACGATGCGGTAAAAGCTGCAAAACTCCTAGGAATCACCTTAACCCAGCGTGGCACTTCTGCCGGGCATCCGATCAAAATGGCGGGGGTCCCTTATCATGCTGCCGAGCAATATCTAGCCAAACTGGTCAAATCGGGTGAATCTATTGCCATCTGCGAACAGATAGGGGATCCGGCAACTAGCAAAGGACCGGTTGCACGTGAAGTCACCCGTATTATTACACCCGGAACCCTAACTGATGCAGCGCTGCTGGAAGATAAACGTGATTGCATATTGCTGGCTTTATCGATACATGAGTCAACGCTGGGACTGGCCTGGCTTAATCTAGCTGCGGGACAATTACGCGTACTGGAGACGTTGCCACAACATCTGCTCAGTGAACTGGAACGCTTGCAACCCTCGGAGATTCTTGTTCCAGAGTCACTCATGCTGCCTGAATTGCAAGGCAAGCACTGGGTATTAAAGCGTCTACCATCATGGCAATTTGATTTGGATAGTGCAGTCAGCCAACTGGCACGACAGTTTGAAACGCACGATCTTTCCGGTTTTGGTTGTGAGGATTTATCGATCGCAATCTGTGCTGCCGGTGCATTATTGGAATATACCCGCTTGACGCAAGGATCTGTTGCGCCTCATATTGCTTCATTACAGGCTGAACGCGACAGTATCTATGTGCGCATGGATGCAGCAACTCGGCGTAATCTGGAAATTTCTGAAACCATACGCGGTCAACGATCACCCACATTATTGTCATTATTGGATACTTGTTCAACCAACATGGGTAGTCGTTTATTACAATTCTGGTTGCATCACCCATTACGTGACCGGACAGCGATACAAAAACGACTGGATAGCGTTGCAACTTTGATCGGAGACAATGGGCAGAATAGTTTCTCGACTGCACAGCGTCTGCTGCGTCAAATTGTCGACGTCGAGCGAATCACTGCGCGCATTGCCCTTAAATCTGCGCGACCGAGAGATTTATCCGGTCTACGTGACAGCCTCAAACTGTTACCAGAAATCATTCAGACCATTACAGATTGTTGCAGTGAAAGAATTCGTCAATTGATTGAGGGCATGCAGATGGAACCTACATTAGTTGAATTATTGAGCCAATCCTTATTGGAAGAACCCGGTGTGGTGCTGCGTGAAGGCAATGTAATTGCCAATGGCTATGATGCTGAACTGGATGAATTACGCGCACTGCAAAATAATTGCGGCGAGTTCTTGTTGCAGTTGGAAATTCGTGAAAAAGAACGCACTGGCATACCCAACCTGAAGGTAGAATACAATCGTGTGCATGGCTTTTATATTGAAGTGACGCATGCGCACAGCGAAAAGATTCCCACTGATTATCTGCGCCGACAAACATTAAAAAGTGCCGAACGTTATATCACGCCAGAACTGAAAGCTTTCGAAGATAAAGCACTGTCTGCACAAGATAGGGCATTGGCGCGCGAGAAATATTTATATGATCAATTATTAACAGCACTGTTACCGTACGTCCATATGCTGCAGAAAATGGCTGCGAGTGTTGCTGAAGTCGATGTTTTGTGTGCATTTTCTGAAAATGCGCAAGCGCTTGACTATACTGCACCTCATTTATCTGAGGAAGCAATTTTCACCATCGACATGGGACGTCATCCAGTAGTGGAAAATCAGGTAGAAAATTTTGTGTCCAATGATGTTCAATTGGGCACAGAACAAACCGGGAAACCGCAAATGTTGATGATTACCGGTCCCAATATGGGTGGAAAATCAACCTACATGCGGCAAATTGCGCTGATTGCTTTGCTGACGCATTGCGGCAGTTATGTGCCAGCAAGAAAAGTATGTATTGGCGTGCTGGATCAGATTTTTACCCGGATTGGCGCAGCTGATGATCTTGCCAGCGGGCACTCAACATTCATGGTAGAAATGACTGAAACGGCGAATATCCTGCATAACGCGACGATGCATAGCCTGGTGCTGATGGATGAAGTTGGGCGCGGCACTTCGACTTTTGATGGATTGGCCTTAGCATTTGCCATTGCACGGCATCTACTGAATAAAAACCGCAGCTTTACGCTTTTTGCAACGCATTACTTTGAATTAACAAAGTTAGCAGAAGAGTTTAAACAAATCCAGAATGTGCACCTAGACGCGGTGGAATATAAGCATCGTATTGTTTTTCTGCATAAAGTGGCCGAAGGCCCAGCCAGTCAGAGTTATGGACTGCAAGTAGCTGCATTGGCGGGAGTTCCTGAGTCTGTGATTAAACTGGCCAGAAAACACTTGATTAAACTGGAGCAGGAGAATGTAAAGAAAACCTCTCAACTCGATTTATTCTCTTCTCCCATTCCTGAAACGGAAGAAGAGATTGTTCCACAAGTACATCCCGTGGTTGCCATATTACAAAACCTTTCACCGGATGAACTCAGTCCCCGACAAGCGCTAGAACAACTTTATTTATTGAAGAAGGCAATTGCCACGGATAACAAAAACTAGCTTTCTAAACCGATCAATGTCAGAATTGCATTAATGCTCATGGCCGTGTGCACCATGTACATGCTGATGAGAAATTTCTTCCTGTGTCGCTGGGCGAACGTCAGTCACCGTACAGGAAAAATTCAGTGCCATACCTGCAAATGGATGATTCCCATCAACTACAACGGTATCATCAACAACATCTGTAACGGTGTAAACGATAATATCGTCTGAGCCTTCTGCACCGCCTTCAAAGTGCATACCAACGGTCACATTTTCGGGAAAAGAACTACGCGGTTCAACGCGAATCAGTTCTTCATCATACTCACCGAAGGTATTCTCTGGTTCCATAGAAATGGAACAAGAATGGCCAATTTCCATTTCATGCAGTGCTTCCTCAACTAGCGGAAAAATACCGCCGTAACCCCCATGTAAATAACTGATTGGTTCATCCGTTTTTTCCAAAATATTTCCTGATGAATCTGATAATTCGTAGTTGAGTGAAACAACAGTATTTTTTTCAATACGCATAACAGTGCCCTTATTTAGTAAAATAGAAAATAAAAATATTTATAATAATCAAGGTTATTATCGAGTGCTAAACTAAATTGAACAATATTATTATATGCACAAACTAATTTTTTCCTTCCTCTAAAAGGTAAAACACTAAAAATCTAAATTCCCTTAAATATAAAAAATAACCACTTAAGAAATATCCCTATCCAGCATAAACCCTTTAATTCACTGTTCAAGATGATCATTAATTAAGATAATTTTTGCATTACATTTTAATGCTTTTATAGGTGCAAAGCTTTGTCGATGTACCACACTAGCTCCATGCTGATGTAATGCAGCTACATGTCTCCTGGTAGGATATCCTTTATGTTGATCAAATCCATACAATGGGTAGCATTGATGCAATCTTTTCATTTCCGCATCGCGTGCTGTTTTCGCTAAAATGGAAGCGGCTGATATTTCGGGTACTAAACTGTCACCTCTGATAATTGCACGTGTTGGACAATTCAAGTAAGGACTCTTATTTCCATCAACAAACACTATATCCGGTATGAAAGGTAAGCTTTCTACAGCCCGCTTCATTGCAAGTAAGCTTGCCTGTAGAATGTTTAATTGATCTATTTCTAAAACCGAAGCAGAAGCAATCGACCATGCTTTGGAATAACGCTTGATAATACTAGTAAGCTCGTCACGTTTCTTTTCACTCAGTTTCTTAGAATCAGCCAATCCTTCAATTTTATAAGCAGTATCTAAAACAACACATGCTGCAAAAACAGGCCCAGCTAATGGGCCTCTGCCCGCTTCATCTACACCACAAATCAGTCCAGTTGAATAAGAAGTATCAATTCTTTAGGTCTCCGTTCCTCGTGAATTTATTAACTGGACTAAGTATTTACATTTTTTGCGGTACACATCAGCGTTGCTTCGGTTACAAGCTGTCCGTCAACTTCTGCACGTGCAGAATATTTCCATAATCCTTTTATTTGTCGCTCTATGGCAACTTTGAGAATTAATTGATCACCGGCCATAACAGGTTTTTTAAAACGAACACCATCAATACCGACAAAATAATAAACTGTATCATTCTTATTAATTGTGTCTTCTGTTCTAAGCGTTAGGAGAGCCGCAGCTTGTGCTAAAGCTTCAACTATCAAAACACCTGGCATAACCGGGTAATGCGGAAAATGTCCTGCGAAAAATGGTTCATTGATTGATACATTTTTTAATGCAACGATATCCTTACCTGCTTCGTAAGAAATCACTTTATCTGCCAATAAAAGCGGATAGCGATGAGGCAAGTATTTTAAGATTTCATGGATATTCATGGTACTCATTCTATTTTCCTTTTAACCCAAGATAGCTTGATGGATAGTTCTTGAATAGATCTACTAAATTGCAAGCATCTAATCATTATCGAGCGCTTTAATCACTTGATCTGTTATATCAATACGATGACTTCTGTATACCGAATCCTGAAGTTGCAATATTAGATCATATTTTTCTGTTTCAGCAATTTTGCTGATGGCTTTATTAGTGCGCTCCAGAATCACACTATATTCTTCATTCTGGCGCACACTCAAGTCTTCTCGCATCTGCCTTTGCGCACGTTGATACTCACGACTCAGATTCGCAAGATCTCTTTCTAAGCCACGTCGCTCTGTATCTTTCATGGTAATACTGTTTTTTTCAAGCTTATCTTGTAGTGTTTTGGCTTGTACAGCCATCTTCTTGATATCTTCATCCCGCGGCATAAACTCCTGTTCAATTTTTCTTTGAGCTTGTATTGCTGGCAAAGATTCGCGCAAGATCTTTTCTGTATTCACCACACCGATTTTAATATCACTGGCTAAAGCAACACTGGTTAAACTGACAAAAGTAGCAGTTACAACAACCATCATTACATTGCACCACCACTGATTGATTCGTTTCAATATGCTCACCTAAAGAATCTCAACTAAAAACTAAACTCAGAATTGTTGTCCAAACATAAATTGGAATCTTTGCAAATTGTCAGAATGTATATCATTCAATGGCTCTGCCAAACTGACTTTCAAAGGGCCCATCGGCGACACCCAAGTAAGCGCAATACCCGCAGAATAACGCATTAAATTGTTAAGTTCACTAAAATTGTTAAATGTCGTACCACCATCTAGAAATGTGCTTAAACGTAGCGATCTATCGCCCTTCATAAAAGGAACGGGGAACATCAGCTCTATATTGCCCACCACACGCTTACTAGCGCCGATTGCGAATAATCTATTATTCACACCACCAATAGTAGTAATAGAATTATCTCGAGGTCCCAGAGAATTCAAATCATAACCTCTAACCGAGTTATTACCTCCAGCAAAGAAGTTCTTAAAAAACGGTAGTGAATGCCCAGTATACCCATCAGCATATCCTGCTTCCCCATTGAGCATGAGTGTAAGGTTATCGGTAATAGGATAGAACCATTTCTGATGGTAACTTACTTTATAATAATTCAAATCTCCACCGGGTACACTGACCTCAGCAAACAGCCTGTGTGTTGTTCCAGAAGTGGTCCAAATGGCACTATCACGTCGATCACGTGCCCAACTTACTGTGAAGGGAAAATTATTGGTCGATGCTTTAGTGAGCGATCCTTCTCCAAACTCTTTAACAAAATCTTTGTTACGCTGTGGGCTCTCAGGAAAAATATGTAACACCGTGTTCTCAGCAGCGAGACCCAAAGAAACTATATCATTTTCTGCAATCGGTATACCCAGTCGGAAACCTGCACCTACGGTTTCGGTCTTGAATCTAGAAACTCTAGATAAAGCACTTGTATCCAAGTCACGTTTGTACACATCAAACCCAAGGCTGATTCCGTTTACTGTAAAGTAAGGATTGGTAAATGATGCTGCATAGGTTTTATTAATAGCCCCCGTATTTACATCGAGACTAAAGAAATTACCGGTACCAAATATATTATTTTGAGAAACTGAGGCATTTAATATGATGCCCTGACGATCAGAGTAACCAGCACCAAACATGATAGACCCGGTTGGTCTTTCTTCTACTTTGACATTGATATCAACCTGATCGGTTTTATTAGGGACAGCAGGTGTCTCAACATTAACACTATTAAAATACCCCAATCTATCAATACGCTGTTTGGAAAGATTAATATTCTTAGTGGAATGCCAAGCGCCTTCCATTTGGCGAAATTCTCGGCGTATCACTTCATCGCGCGTACGATCATTACCCGTTATGTTGATACGTCGTACATATACACGGCGGCCTGGATCAACAAAAAATGTGAATGCCGCTTGTCGCTTTTCATAATCCAATTCTGGTGAAGCATTGATATTAGCAAAAGCATAACCCTCATCCCCTAAACGATCTGTAATTACTTTGATGGATTCGGTTAATTTCTGGCGCGCAAATACTTCACCCGTTTTCAGTAATATCAGTTTGCGTATTTCTTCTTCCGGTAGCAGAGTATCTCCCGCCACATTAATATCAGAAACTTTATATTCAGATCCTTCAGTCACATTAATCGTAATATAAATATCACGCATATCCGGTGTAATAGATACTTGGGTAGATTCAATATTAAATTCCAAATAACCACGATCAAGATAATAGGAGCGTAACGTTTCTAGATCGGCTGATAATTTCTGTTTTGAATATTGATCATTTTTGGTGAACCAAGTTAATAAATCAGGCTTTCTGAGGACAAATAAACCGCGCAACTCATTATCTTTAAATTTCTCGTTGCCTACAAAATTTATTCTCTTAATTCTTGCTGTTCGACCCTCATTAATATCAAAATTAATGGCAACACGATTACGTTCTAGTGGAGTTGTGGTTGTTGTGATTTTGACGGAGTACTTTCCTCGACTAATATATTGGCGTTTTAACTCCTGTTCGGCTCTATCAAGGAGTGAGCGACTAAAAATTCGAGATTCTGAGATACCAGCCTGTTTTAAGCCTTCGATAAGCTTATCTTTTTCAAACTCTTTTGCACCATTAATACTAATTTGCGCAATAGCAGGGCGCTCATCTACCTCTACTATTAAGACACCATTCTCAGATTTTAATTTTACATCTTTAAAGAAACCAGTCGCATAAAGTGCTTTGATAGCTTCTGTAGCTTTCACCTCGTCAAGCGTATCACCCACTTTTACAGGTAGATAGCTAAATACAGTACCGGCTTCAGTACGTTGTATCCCTTCAATACGAATATCTTTTACTATGAAAGAATCGCTAGCCCAGGATGAAAAAGCGTAGAAGAAGCTAGCAAGAGCAACAAAATACCTAAATTTCATTATCTAACCAGTGATAAGCCGATTGATATCGTTATAAATGGCAAAAGTCATGAGTGTAAACAACATAGCCAAACCGATTCTCTGGCCGATCAACATAATCTTGTCAGGCAGTGGCGCCCCTCTTAACATTTCAATGAGATAATACATCAAATGCCCACCATCTAGAATTGGAATTGGTAGTAAATTTAGAACACCAATACTGACACTAATCAACGCAAGAAACGCCAAATAAGACACTAATCCCATTTGTGCAGACTGCCCTGCATAATCAGCAATTGAAATAGGACCACTCACATTCTTCCAGGATACATCCCCCATCACCATTTTAGATAACATTTGTAATGTAAGAATGGTAGTTTCCCAAGTTTTCTCAATGGCTTTATGAATAGCCTTCAGAGGTGGGTAGCTGACTGTGACTAATAATTCATCAAATTCAGCTTGGTTAACCACAGGTGCAATGCCAATTTTTCCAATTTGCTTACCATTTTCTTTTGCTTCTTCAGGTGTAATGGTGAACCTCGTCACTTGATTGTTGCGCAAGATTTCCAGCTCTAAGATGCGACCTGGATTTGCGCGTATTATTTGTACAAAATCCATCCAAGATTGAATCTCAGTATCATTAGCTGCGAGAATTTCATCTCCAACCAGCAAGCCTGCTTGATAACCTACACCATCAGACATTACTTGCCCAATGATGGGTTTTATAGCGGGTTGATAACTATTAAAACCGATAATGCCTAGAAAATTCTCATTTAATTTATCTGGATCAATATCACTTAAGTCAAGTTCTCGCCAATTGATCTCACGATTCTTATTGATAGTTTGTACTTTTACATTGGGCGATCGATCAATGGCGTATCTTAGTAAAGTCCAACGAGCATCCTGCCAACTCGCAACCATCTCATTTTCAATACTAACAATAGTTTCACCAGCCTCAAATTTTGCATGTGCAGCAGGTGTGGCGGGTTCAACTGAACCCAACACCGGTTTTACTCCATGCACACCCAATATGAATAGAAACCAGTATAAAACAATAGCCAGCAAGAAATTAGCAATGGGGCCGGCGGCAACGATTGCAAAACGGCGCACTACCGGTTGACGATTAAATGCGCGAGGCAAATCGTGTGGCGCTACTTTACCCTCGTTCTCATCCAGCATTTTGACATAACCGCCCAAAGGGATAGCTGCAATTACCCATTCTGTCTGGTCCTTTCCCCAGCGCTTGCGAAAAATAGGTTGACCAAAACCAATACAGAATCGCAATACTTTTACTCCATTCCAACGAGCCACTAAATAATGTCCAAACTCATGAAATGTAATCAGTATACTCAAGGCAATAATGAAAGAAATGATTGTATAAGTTATTGTCATATCAGGCCATTGTACAAAAAATAAATATATAAAGAGATTCTAACTGCACAATACTTATCATTTCATCCTTATAGCATGGAATAAAAGAAAAATACGCTTATTAAGAAAATAATTGAAATAGCTATCCTTAATAGGTTCTAGTGATATAGTTTTTGGTAGTTTTCTAACCAATTCAATGCTATATCACGAGCTACAGCATCTGTTCTCAGCACATCATCCAATGTCATCATTTCTTCGGGCTTTACGGTCTGCATAACATATTCAATCATCGTTGGAATTGCTGTAAATGACATGCGTCTTTTAAGAAACGACTCTACCGCTATCTCATTCGCTGCATTGAGTACTGCAGGCATATTCCCACCGGTTGAAAGTGCTTGATAGGCTAACCGCAAGCATGGAAATCTTTTAAAATCAGGCTCCTCAAAATCCAGATGAGCAACCTTGAACATATCTAAAGCGGATACTCCGCTTTCAATTCTAGCCGGATAACCCATGGCATGAGCAATAGGAGTCCGCATATCAGGATTACCCAACTGCGCGATGACTGAGCCATCTACGTACGCCACCATAGAATGAATCACACTTTGTGGATGAATAACAACCTGTATTTTATCCGCTGCTGCCTCAAATAACCAACGAGCTTCAATTACTTCTAACCCTTTATTCATCATGGTTGCCGAATCAACAGAGATCTTTTGTCCCATATCCCAGTTCGGATGTGCACAAGCCTGTTCAGGGGTGACTTTCTCTAATGTGGATAACGGTGAACATCGAAATGGGCCACCGGAAGCGGTAAGTAGTATGCGATTGACACCAACTGCCGCTAAATTTCCGTTAAAATGATGGGGCAGTGACTGATAAATCGCGTTATGCTCGCTATCAATCGGTAATAAAGTAGCATTATTCTGCTTCACCAGATCCATAAAAATACGCCCGGCCATCACCAATGTTTCTTTATTGGCAAGTAATACGAGTTTTCCCGTACGGGCTGCTGCAAATGTTGGAAGAATGCCAGCAGCCCCCACAATTGCTGCCATTACTGTATCTACTTCTGGAAGAGAAGCCACTTTCTCTAGTGATTCAATGCCGGTGAGTACTTCGGTATCTATTCCGGCTGTTTGCATTGCGTTAGCCAATTGTTCAGCACTTTCACCATCCCGCATGACTGCATACCGCGGTCGAAAACGCTCGCATTGCGACAACATTTTTGTAATATTTTTATTAGCAGTCAATGCAAATACCTGAAATCGATCAGGATGACGTGCTATTACATCCAGCGTACTTTCCCCAATACTTCCAGTAGAGCCGAGTATAGTTATTTGGCGGATAGTCTTCATATCGGAGGTGAATTAAAAATTAATAGTGCTAGAATGGCTAGCGGCAACGCAGAAGTCAAAGCATCAATTCGATCCAATATCCCCCCATGTCCAGGCAAAATATTGCCACTATCCTTAACACCAGCATGACGCTTTATTAGTGATTCGTATAAATCTCCGATAATACCGAATATGGCCATTACTATCAGTAACGGTACTAATGTCATTGCAGTTGATCCTTCGGTTGCCCAGAAGTCCCATGCCAAGCCATAAATAATCACAGCGATCAAAGCACCCCCGACACCTTCCCAGGTTTTATTTGGACTAATATTACGCGCAAGTTTATGCTTGCCCAATGATCGTCCAGTAAAGTAAGCCGCTGTATCTGAAATCCAGATCGTTGCCATAAAACCCAGCAAAAGCAATGGACTGATAGCACGCAACTGATACAGAGCGAGACAGGTTGGCAATAATAATACCCAGCCAATTAGCATCCAAATGAACGTGCCTTTTATAGTGTAAAGTTGCTTAAGATATAGCGGTACCGCTACAATCCAAAAAACAACCGACAAAACATACATCCCGACGAGATTCGATGAATAAGAGTTAATTTGCACCGATTCACTCAATAGAAACAACAGCTCTCCGCCCACTAAAGCAGTAAGTAGCATAAAAACTATCGTAGCTTTAACTGAAAGCTTGGCTAAATTACTCCATTCGCGTGCACCGATAACTGTCAGCGCAAGTAAAAAAGTGATCCAAAAAATGTCTTGCAAGTAAAATAATGCTAATAGAAATAAAGGCAAAATAACAATCGCGGTAAGGATACGAGCTTTAAGCATGTAAATTTTCTTCTTATCTTTTAACCGATACTGCCATCTGTAGTTGCTCACTGGTGCGACCAAATCGACGCTCTCGTTGCTGATAAGATTGAATGGCTAAATCAAGCTCATGTTCGCTAAAATCAGGCCATAATGTATCAGTAAAATACAATTCAGTATAAGCTAGCTGCCACAATAAAAAATTACTGACTCGGCATTCGCCACCCGTACGAATAAACAAATCCGGCTCAGGAGCATAGTTCATTGAAAGATATTGTGCCAGATTCTCTTCTTCAAAATTAAGTGGCAGTTCGGTTGATTGCGCCATCATTTTACGCATAGCCTGCATAATATCCCAGCGCCCCCCATAATTAGCTGCAACAGTAAACGTTAGACGTGTATTTTGAGTGGTTAATTGTTCGCCATTATGGATAAACTCTATTATTTTAGGTTCAAACCTTGACAAATCACCAATTACTTTAAATCGAATACCATTTACATGTAGCTTGGTAATTTCTTGTTCTAATGCCCCCATAAAAAGCTGCATCAGAAAAGAAATTTCATCTGCTGGCCGACGCCAATTTTCACTACTAAAAGCAAATAAAGTAAGATAAGAGATATTGCGTTCTATGCAAGATTTTATAACTCCTCGTACCGTTTCTACACCTTGTTGATGCCCAGCCATACGAGGCATTAAGCGATTTCTAGCCCACCGACCATTACCATCCATGATAATAGCGATATGTTTTGGTATTAGACCTGTTTCAGGTATTTCTCGAGTTGAACTTTGGCTTTGAGGCATATTAAACAGCCATCAGCTCGGCTTCCTTGACTTGTACCACTTTATCTATCTCTACGATATAGCGATCGGTTAGTTTCTGAATTTCATCCTGACCGCGACGCTCATCATCTTCGGATATTTCTTTAGATTTTAATAATTCTTTTAAATGCGCATTGGCATCTCTACGAATATTACGCATGGCAATACGCACCGCCTCTGCTTCATGCTTCACTACTTTAATAAGATCACGACGCCGTTCTTCAGTGAGCGCTGGCATAGGCACACGAATAGTCTCACCTACCGGCATTGGGTTCAAGCCTAAGTCAGATTCACGAATCGCCTTCTCAATCGCGTTGGCCATTTTTTTCTCCCAAGGAATAACGCCAATTGTCCGTGCGTCAATCAGGTTGATATTAGCCACTTGGTTAATCGGTGTTGGCGCACCATAATAATCTACAGTAACGTGATCTAGAAAACCAGTATGTGCCCGCCCACTTCTGACTTTACTCAAATCTACTTTTAATGCTTCCAGGCTTTTTTGCATTTTCTGTTCAGCAGATTTTTTTACATCAGCAATCATAGTATTTATCCCTTTTGCATCTTCGTTTCAAGAGACTCCAAAATATATTGGATCAGATTGTTACCAAAGTTCCTTCATCTTCCCCGATTATTATACGTTTAAGAGCTCCGGCCTTAAAAATACTAAACACATTGAGCGGCAACTTCTGATCGCGACATAGTGTCAATGCTGTTGCATCCATCACCTGCAAATTCTTGGCAATAGCCTCATCAAATGACAACTTATGAAAACGAGTTGCTTCTGAATCAACTTGAGGATCACTGGTATAGATACCATCTACCTTAGTCGCTTTAAGCATGATATCCACATTCATTTCCATACCACGTAAGGCAGCCGCCGTATCTGTTGTAAAAAATGGATTACCGGTTCCAGCTGCAAAAATCACTATCCTACCATCCTTCAGATAACGCATTGCGCGTCCTCGAATATAGGGCTCCACTACTTGCTCAATACGCAAAGCGGATTGTATGCGTGGCACCAATCCCACCTGCTTCATAGCATCCTGCAAAGCCAAAGCATTCATGACAGTAGCAAGCATTCCCATATAGTCTGCGGTAACACGTTCAAGTCCGTCATTAGCCGATTTCATGCCACGAAAAATATTGCCGCCACCAACAACAATGGCAACTTCTACACCCAGTCTGCTTATTTCTTGAATTTCAGCAACAATTCTTCCCATTACTGTATGATTAATACCATACTTATCGTCGCCCATCAGGGCTTCACCCGATAGTTTCAGTAGAATGCGTTTATAAACAGCGGTAGTCATTGATGATATAGAGAATATAGAGTGACGTTATTTTACCTGTTCCATCTGCGCTTTTACTTCTTCAGCGAAATTTTCCGATTTCTTCTCAATCCCTTCGCCCACAGTAAACATTGTAAAATTATTGACTTTGGCAGATTTCTTTGCCAATAGTTTTTCGATGGTCTGCTCTGGATCCTTGACAAAAGGTTGACCTAATAATGTTACTTCAGCCAGATATTTTGCAATACGTCCATCTACCATTTTTTCAACAATATTGGCTGGCTTGCCACTTTCGGCCGCCTGAGCAGTAAAAATCTCGCGCTCATGC
Source organism: Nitrosomonas sp. (assembly GCA_024281695.1). Classification (GTDB taxonomy): domain Bacteria; phylum Pseudomonadota; class Gammaproteobacteria; order Burkholderiales; family Nitrosomonadaceae; genus Nitrosomonas. The sequence goes on from JAMXAE010000030.1 coordinate 21,102, forward strand.
GCCAATACATCTGCAGATACCTGCTCTTTAGATACGCACATGGGCTTACTGGCTGCAATATGCATGGCAACATCTTTACCGAGTGTTTCATCGCCCCCCGTATAATCTACCATTACACCAATCTTAGCCCCATGTAGATAAGAAGCCAATCGACCTTGGGTTGCATGACGTCCGCAACGGCGGATGCTGATATTTTCACCCAATTTCATTATAAGTGCTTTACGAGTTGCTTCTACAGTTTCATCACTAGGAAATGATGCATCACTCAATGCCGCAATCTCAGTTATATTTTTTGTTGCGATCAGCTCGGCCAAATTTCTGGAGAAATTAATAAAATCCTCATTCTTCGCAACAAAATCTGTTTCGCAATTCACTTCAACCAGCGCACCACATTGACCATCCGCCGAAATGTATGCACCGACCACACCTTCAGCTGCAATCCGACCGGCTGCTTTACTTGCTTTGGCACCACTTTTAATTCTCAGCAAATCTTCTGCTGCCTTCATATCGCCGACAGTTTCTATTAAAGCTTTCTT
>JAMXAE010000031.1 GCA_024281695.1 Nitrosomonas sp.
TTGAAAAAAGCCGGAGTGCGTTACAGAAATCCGTATCAAACACGTCACACTTTTGCATCAATGATGTTGTCGGCTGGTGAGAATATAGCTTGGGTATCTGCGCAAATGGGTCATTCTAACGTGTTAATTACAGCTAAAACATATGCTCGCTGGATTAACAATAATGAGCAACATGGGGCAAAGGCGGCCGAGATGTACGGACAGCATTTGGGCAACATTGATAAATAGGTTATTGATTTTATGATAAATAATGGCGGAGAAGGCGGGATTCGAACCCGCGGTACGGTTTGAGCCGTACACACGCTTTCCAGGCGTGCACCTTAAGCCGCTCGGTCACTTCTCCAGTCTACATTAATGCTGGGGGCAAAGAATAAACTAGATCTTGGTTTCGGGCAAATTTGTTTTGCATTACATTATATTTATAAAAAATCTCATGAAGCGGAGTCAGAGTGGCCGGGAGAAATCATGGTTAGTATTCATGATCTATTCACTTGAGATTCAGTCAACGGTTGATGAAAAATATGCAGGCATTACCTGTCTTCAAGCATAAGCATCCCATCAGACCTTTGATGACGAATTTTTACCGTAAGTAGCTCCAGGTTGAGAAAGTGGCTCCTTGCCCCAGTGCGGTACCATCGGGTTTATGAATATTCCAGATAATGGCTTGATCGACTAAGAAGCGTTTTCCTGTGCTAGAAATTCTTATGCCGCGATAGTCAGAAATATAGCCTTGTATTTTAGCCTGTTCCAGCATACGAGAGCGTTCTTCTCGATTAACCGATTCAGCGGTTAGACGTGAAGGTGTTTGAGTGAATTGTTTCCAGTCCATGACCCATAAATTCAGGGCTGTCTGATTACCATAATTCAATATAGGATCATCTTCTGCTCCGTGTGAAGCAACGGCCAATGGGCTGCTAAATAGGCGCTCTGCTTGGTCAAGAGGGGTGTCGTGCCGCTGAATGAGTTCTTGCTTAACCCAATAGGCATAGCTGTCCAGCAAATACTGGCACCATTGTACGATTTCCGGTTTTGCCCATTGTGTTTGCATAGTGTTATCACTCAACTGAATCGGGATATCTTAATAATGTTCGAATTCCAAACGACCTTCACGTCTGATCAGTTCGTCAATAGTAAGGCCCACTACTGGTATGCCATTGAACACTGTACCTGCTCTTTTCTTGTTAAAGTGTTCCAACATTGTGGTGTAGGCTCTGGGGGGTAACGGAAAGAATTTAGCTTCTTTTACTAACAGAAGAGCATTCTTCATATAGAATTCAACAAACTCTTTCACTTCAGGTTTCTCGGCTGCTTTAATGTGTACATAGATAAAGATGGGACGAGATAAAGGCTGATAGCTTCCGTTTTCAACGGTTTCTGCGGATGGAAGAATGGCGCCTTTCCCGCTATCGACAGCAATTGCGGTTACTTTGTTCTGATTTTCGATGTAATAGGCAAAACCAAAGAAACCTAACCCATTTTTATCGTTCGCTACACCGTCTACCAATACGTTATCATTCTCGGATTCAGTGAAGTCGCTACGACTTGATTTAGCTTTGCCAACAATGGCTTCGGTAAAATAGTCAAAAGTGCCAGAATCCGCATCTGCACCAAAGAGCTTGAAAGCTTCATTAGGCCATGCCGGGTTGATCTGATTCCATTGAGTAACTTTGCCCTGAGCAGAGGGTGCCCATATTTTCTTTAATTCTGCAACAGTCATGGTGGTGCTCCAAGTATTTGATGCATTGACAGCTACGGTCAATGCATCAAATGCCACCGGTATTTCGATATATTGCACGCGGGCATTTTTGCACTCTGCCATTTCACTTTTTAGGATAGGGCGGGAAGCATTAGCGATATCTATTTCGCCACGACAAAGCTTCTTAAAACCACCGCTACTACCAGAGATATTAACAGTTACGTTGACTGCATTTTTTTTTGTGATTTGAAACTTGTCTGCTACTGCTTTGGTAATCGGATAGACGGTGCTGGAACCATCAATTTTGATAATCGATTGAGCGCTTGCAATACTGGCAGTGCTTATTAAGGTGCCTACTAAGAATGACGCACTCAGTAGCTTAAGGTTATGTAATTGTAACATTCCATCCTCCATTCGTTTAAGATGTCCGCTACATGCTTGAAAGCCCAATATACTGTGTATAAGAATATTAACGCATGTTTTTGGATAATGACAGTATCTTGATTGATTAGAACTTAAGTGCAGTCTGGGTGTAGTTACTGAGAATTCAGGAAGATTTCCTGAATTCTCAGTTCTTGCCCGGCTTTAGTGGTAGATCATTTTCACTCACTTAGAAATCGACGGTCATTTGTGTCAGGAATGCACTAAAATCTCCATTATTCCATCCGTGAGTACGTGCACCGGCACCACCTGAATAGCCATCGGTATTGGTTGTTGGGGTTCCCGCTGTGTTGATATTGAGCATGTGCACAATATTGGCCTGAAATTTAACATTTGAGTGGGGATACCAATTTAATCCGATTCTGACCATATCAGCCTTGCCTCCCCTAATTACCCCAGAATTCAAATTGATATAATCATAACCAGCGGCGATCTCCCAAGCACCCCAGCCTGAACCTTTCCATTGAAATGGACGATTGGGTTTAATCCGGTTCGCGGCACCATTTCTAACGTGATAAGTTTTAGATTCGCCGGTTAGGAAATAACTGGCAAAGCCATAATAACCAGTCAAATGCTCGCCATCATAGCCAGTACCATTGATATTTGTACGCAAATATTCGCCTTGTGCTGAAAATGGGCCGTAAACAAACCAGGATTCTGCGCCAAAGCGATCATAGCTACTGACTCGACGGTGACTGGGGTCACTCAGCGCACCTGTGCTTAAATTGCCGGTATTGAGGATATTGGTACGATCCACGTTGGTGCCTGGGAATGCAAAGAATGACATTCCGCCACCACCACCATTTGATCCTTCACCGACCATAGTGCCGTCAGCTCGGTACTGGGTGTTGACCGTAGTGTGTCCTGCGGAGATACCTACGTGCATGAACTTGGTCTCATCTTCCATCCACGGCCTGCCACTGACACGACCGATACCTTCCCAACCAGTATCACCGGAGCCATTATTGCGACTCTGGTTGCCATTGGCATTCACCGAAGTGGAAGCTGCTGACCATGCACCAATCGGTTCTGTTTGGAAAGCCAATCCTGTTTGCCAGCGCGGTACTGCATAGTTGACACCAATACCTGTTTTGTATGTATTTGGGTTGTCGACGAATGAGTTGACTGACATATGACGTTCAATGAAGGTGAGATAACGGTTACTGGCTGCTTCTTCCAAACTAAACGGTTCCTTGAATGAGCCAATTTTATATGACAGTGCGTTGGTATGATTTAGTCGCACGAATGCATCGGTAATGCCGGATCCAACAGATCCATTGCCACGGCTAAAATCGTACTCGAATTTATAATCCCATATTTTTAGAAAAGTACCTTCAACACCAAGACGTGCCCGACGAATGTTCATGCCACTATTCAACTCATTGGCTGTGTTGGATCCAAAAGCAGGATCGGGGTCATTAACAAAATTGTATTGTGAGGCTGGTTGTATCCGTCCATTGAGTGACATTGAAAAATTACCATCCTTAGTTGCCCAATGCAAACCGCGATCATCGAAATTCCCGTGTATTTTTTCGACTTCCTTGACACGTTCTTCGAGTACCGAGACTTGACCTTTAAGCTGTTCTTTCTCAGCTTTTTCTCGCAGCCTTGTAAGGCGATCCCCCTTTGCTTTATCGCCTGATTCAGCTCTCTGGTCCTCATGGGCTGGAGCTAACTCAGCCGATTCTATTTTTTTTGAAGATTCAGCTACAGTTTGCGGTGGAGTTGCGGGGGCTTTCGATGTTTCTGTTTTTGCAGATGATGGTCCAGATTTTTCGTAGGTACCCATATGCACCCGACCAGGCCCGGGTTCCGCAAAAATTTGTTTGGTTTTTGTGTCAACGTATAAATCAAGCGCAAAAGCATTGGATATAACACTTAAATTTATTACAACTATGATTGCCAAAGTGAGTCTGAATAATCGCATATTCTGTTTTGATCCAGTGTTTAAAGATGGCAATCTTTATATAACAGGAATGTTACAGTTTTGTGACATAACTATTTATTTGGCAGGGCATCCTTAACCTTGGGTTGCATGGCTTGGGGCAGTTTCTCCATAATATGGGTAGTTTTATGTACCCAGTAGCGTTGCCGATCAGTCTCCGGCCAAAGCCTGATCACCACTTATCACTACCAACAAACATAACCGATCATACATCCGGACATTACTGTAGAAGCCATTAGCCAAAACATAAACGTAACGTTTTTTACTTAAATCACGTCGGCTTTATTCCTGGGAATTTTGCTCCCAATCTTGCTAGCGGCTAATCGTGTTTACCGACAGTCCCGTCGCATCCGCCAAAAAAGATGTTTCCGCATCTCTGAAAAATCTCCCGGTGTATACCTCTCAAATACAACCAGGGGGGAAATCTTCAATTTGTGATTTTCCGTGGTCTTGGCACAGGTTTGTTTATCAGATTGATTTAAAATGTGGTCATATCATTTCATGCAGTTAAATCCGCTTCCTGCCATGCAAAGATCTCTTATAGTATTTTGTTGGATAAGGAGAATATTCGTGTTGGAATCGATATTCCCGCAGATGCAGAGTTCGAGTTGATTGAGGTAGATGAACCGGAAACTGCATCCCATTCACCCTATTTCCAAATGGCTTAGCTTAAGATCTGTCAGCAGTGATTGATTTTTATAACACTCGTTTTGTAATAAGATTTACTGACAGAGAAAAGCTGATTTAGTCACCTTTCTTGCTTTCGCTATAATTATTGTCATGGCCTTGGTAAGCGAGCAATAAAATTAAGCGACAAAGTGTTTTTTGTGGCCAATCCTGAACTTTTAAGGACTGGCCATTGAGACATATTTTATTTCGTTAATAGTAAATAGTAGTTTCCAACTTTCTTGAGAAAGGATTGGTACACACAAGTAACCAATGACATGTGCACTTTCAGAGATTGAAAAAAATCATGTCTGCTGTAATCGAGTTTGGGTCAACGCCAATAAGCTCAATAGTTGCGGCACCCCCAACAAATTCAACGACATATCCATTGATGGCGGTAGGAGGGGTAATTTTTGTAATATATGAAACCAATGTCCCAACGTCATTGATTCCGAGTGTCGATGAATCAAAGAACAAACGGTCTTCACCCAGTGTAAAATCGGCAATTTCAAAAGTTCCTACGCCATAAAATCCGAATGTGTCTTCACCACTGCCACCATTGAGTCTGTCGTAGTCTCCCGACGGTTGACCAGGTGGGACGGGTGTATTGGCTGGGATGCTGCCGCCTGCCCGCAGAATATCGTTTCCTGCACCTCCAAATAGTTTCTCGGTTCCTGGTCCTCCATCCAGATCGTCATTACCATCCCCGCCATTTAATATGCCATTGCCGAGACCTTCTCTGAGAATATCGTTTCCACCCTGACCTTCTATCTCATCATTCCCATCGCCGCCGATAAGATCAAGATTGTCTGAATCGTCACCAATAATAAGTAAGTCATTCTCGTCGAATCCAGCAGATCCAATCCCTTCGATTGCAACACCTTCGATAAATTTAATAGATCCTGAGTTTGAATTTTGGCGGGGTGTTCTAAGTGGTGTCATAATATTCTCCTAATTGGGTTGTATCAATGCAATTGATGTGTTTAGAGTATTTCTAAGAAGTACTTACATATTGTTGTGCTTTGTTTGGTTTAAGGTTCTGAATTTCAGAGATGCCTTTTACTTTTAGCTTATGCAATCATAAATGGCCATTAGTCCATTAATAACTAGAAGTTGGTAATGAGAATTATTCCTATTATATTTAATAATCGTTAAAATGCAATAACCATTATTAAATGTGTATGGTATTTGGGTGTTTTATATAAATGATTGTTAACAAATATAAGGTGATTGACTGTGGATTATGGCTAAGAAGCTTGATGAATTGCTGCTGGAAGCGAAGGATTTAATCACTAGAGGTAAGTTGAATGATGCGGATGAGATTCTGAGTCCATTAAGGCGAGAACATCCTTTGTCACAGGGCGTTGCAAGATTGTGGTGTTCACTGGCGATGCGCACGGGTCGGGATGCTGATGTACCCGCGTATGCAGCAAGAATTTATGCGCACGTGCAAAATGATTTTCACAAAGCACATTGGGCGCATGTACTGGGAACAGCGAATTTTATTTTATTAGATTTACCCACAGCATGTACCCATTTTGTTTGCGCCCTGAATCACTTAATGACACTAGCCAAAACAGGAAAAGTTCCACCACAACGAGAAAAAACAGAAATACAGCAAGCTGGCGACAATGTGTTTGTTTCTGGGGAGGCCGAGAAGCTATTGTGGATGACTTGTGCAACTTTAGCTAAGCTGGGAATTCCAGTGTTCCCCTACGCGGGAACTTTATTGGGCTTGGTTCGTAACGGAAGCCTGCTGGATTTCGACAAAGATCTCGACATTGCAGTATGGATGGAATCCTGGAAGACGTGTTGTTCCATGCTGGAAGAAATCGGCTGGGTCAGAGCGTCAATGCGGATCGAATATGCGAATTACCGTGATTATGTGCATCCGAAATTGGGAATTACGCTAGATGTTTGTGGTTTGCAAACGCAGGGGCAACGGATTGTAGGTGGCTTTTCATTGCCTGATCGCTCGGCTGAGTATCAGCGAGTGTCGGTTTTTCCTCAATTTGATCTGATACAGCGCAGTACTGAGTACGGCCAAGTCTGGTTTCCACGGCAACCGGAAAAAATCCTGACGGCATTTTACGGAGACTGGCGTACACCGAATCCCAATTGGGATACTGTGATATCCGCACGCAATCTGCAGAGTTTCACCTTACTGGTTCGATGCTATGCTTATCACAGGCTCGCGCAGCGCTGGTTATTAGGTGATTTGGCTAAAGCCTGGTGCTATGCGCATCAAATCGCTCTGAAAGACCCGGATGATGTATTGGCATTACGTAGTCGCCAATGGATGGAACGAGCCATGATGCGTTTAGGCAAGGAAATTCCTATTTGGCCCAAGAATCAACAGCAGCGACGTGTATATACACGAATGGTGGCTGATTTGTTTCATGAAGGACATGTTAATTTCTTACAGGCAGCGCGGGCATTGGGTACGCATTTAACGGTATGCGTGGTTTCCGATGAACGTGTATTGGAAAATAAAGGAAAACTTCCTGTCATGCAGCAAGCGGAACGTGCTGCAGTGGTTTCTGCTTGTAAATATGTAGATGCTGTAATGACGGATACCCCAGCCAGTGTTACGAAAGCATTTATGCAGCAGCATGGTTTTGATATTTATACCTTTGCTTGTGCATCCGAACAGGAGAAATTGGATAAATACAAATTATGTGAAACACTGCCAATACAGATGATTCAGGAGCTTGAGTATACTCATGGTATCTCAACATCAGATCTCGTTGCACGCATTCTGGATGGTGCGGGCAGTAAGAGAGTAAGTGAGAGGAATAAGTAGAGCAGACAAAGACTTATGTTGTAAGTGCTCAATGAGCTGACCATTTATTTAGAAAATTAGAAAGTAATTTACTTATACTGGCTCGAGAGTAAATGAAATAAGGCTACAAGATATTGTATTTAGGGGATATAGCGGAGAGTGTTAATCGTTCTGGAATAAATTGATGATCTAAAAGGTGGAATCTTAAATGATGCGTTTTGTTTTATTAGTATTCTTTTGTATAACTTGTGTAACGAATGCGAATGGTGGTAGAACGCCGATTATAGTCCCTGATACGATGGCTGAACGCGTTAAAGCTTGTACTATTTGCCATGGTGCAGAGGACAAGGTTGGACGCGATGCCTATTACCCTCGCATTGCGGGTAAGCCGCAGGGTTATCTTTTCAATCAGTTACGCAATTTTAGAGATGGCCGACGTTATTATCAGCCGATGGTCGTTCTATTGGAAAATATGTCAGATGAATATCTATTGGAAATAGCCCATTACTTTTCTTCGCTACAGTTACCTTATCCAGCACCTGAGAAGTTTCATATTTCACCTAAGGAAACCAGACTGGCAGAACATCTTATTTACTCGGGAAATCCAGAGAAAGATATTCCAGCATGTAGTGCCTGTCATGGAGACACTTTAATGGGTACTGAGCCTGCTATCCCGGGTTTGCTAGGATTGTCTCGCGCTTATATCACGGCACAGCTAGGCGGATGGCGCAATGGAGGGATTATACGAGGTCAGCCATCCGATTGTATGTCTGAGATTGCTAAGCAGTTGACTGACGGTGAAGCCAATGCGATTGCGAAATGGTTAGCGAATCAGACTGTGTCAGGCAAGCCAAGCCCAAGCAATATGTTGTTGCCTGAATTGGCACAGCGTTGCCGCCAAAATATTTTGGAAAACGGAGGTGCAAAGTGAAACGTCTGGTTACGATATTCACTGCCAATCAATGGAAATGCATCGCTGTATTCTGGGCATATGTAATGATATCGGCAGTATTGGTTTCGATGATGTTGGCAACCACTGTTATCGCCGGTGAGTCCGAACGTTCTCATAGCGAACAACAATTGCTTGGTGCTTATCTAACCCGTGTTGGAAATTGCATGGGATGCCATACTACCAAGGGTGGCCAGCCCTTTGCGGGTGGGCGCCGATTGTTTACATCATTTGGTATTTTCGTTACTCCCAATATTACACCCGACAAAGAAACAGGAATTGGTCTATGGAATGAAGAAGATTTCTGGCAAGCGCTGCATCAGGGGAAGTCACGGGATGGACAACTTCTTTACCCTGCATTTCCCTATACCGAATACACAAAAGTGACACGGCAAGATGCCAATGCGATTTTTGCGTACCTTCAATCATTAACACCGGTTCCGCAATCGAATCCGCCACATGATATTCTCTTCCCCTATAATTTCAGACCGTTATTGGCTATTTGGCGCGCTTTGTATTTCAAGCAAGGTGTCTATGCATCGGATCAATCCAAGAGCGAAGTATGGAATCGTGGTGCTTATTTGGTGCAAGGATTAGGTCATTGTAATGCCTGCCATACCACGCGTAATGTACTGGGAGCCAGTCAAGATGATGCGCTGGTGGGTGGGCAAATAATAGGTATGAACTGGTATGCACCTTCCTTGTCTTCGCATTTGGAAGCGGGCAGTAGTGATTGGGAGATTGAAGAGATCGTGGCACTGCTGGCAACGGGCATAACAAAGCGTGCCGTGGCTTCTGGCCCCATGGCGAGCATCATCAGGCAAAGCTTACAATATTTATCGCAGGAAGATATTTATGCCATGGCAGTTTATCTAAAATCCCTGACAGGAAATGAAAAGAGGAACATACCTGCTGTCAAATTTCCGGTGATGTCAGGTAGCTTGCAAAGACATCTGAATTTTGGTGGAAAGTTGTATGAGAAATATTGTCAGACATGTCATGGCGTTGATGGGGAAGGGGTGCCAGGTATTTATCCCGCTCTGGCTGGTAATCGGGGTGTGCTAATGAATTCGCCATTTAATACCATTCGTAGTGTGTTGAATGGAGGCTATCCAGCCACGACCGCAGGTAATCCCAGGCCCTATGGGATGCCGCCCTTTCAACAGATTCTGCGTGATGAAGAAGTCGCTTTAGTGGTGTCATATATCCGTAATGCTTGGGGAAATCGCGGGAGTTTAGTAACAACAGTGGATGTTGATCGGAGTAAGGGTGGGAATGACTAGTAAGTCGTTGGAAAACTATCTATGTTTGTCTCTATGGTATTGGTATTAAGAGACCTTACTCATTGATTATGCATAAACCGTGCTTTCTGGCTTATTCTTGATTTACATCAGCATCTCGATACATTTCTTAGCGAACTAATAGTAATAGGAAACTAGTCGCGTATTAGAAACGCTCAATTGTACTAGCGAAACTACAACATGTTTGACGAGAAGAATTGATAATTGTTGCGGCCACTTTTCTTGGCTTGATACATTGCGATATCGCTGTTTTTCAGTAATGTTTCCATATCATCTCCATCAGATGGGAACAATGCAATGCCAATACTTCCGCCGATATGCAGTTCTTTTCCTTGAATATGAAAGGATCGAATCAATTCATTTAGAATTTTCTGCGCTACCACTTTTGCTTCCTGGCTGTCGGTAATGCTCGGTAACAAGATGATGAATTCGTCCCCACCATGGCGTACTACCGTGTCTTCACTGCGTATAGTGGTTCTAAGCCTGGTCGCTACTTCTTGTAATAGACAATCGCCCATCGAATGTCCTAGCGAATCATTAATGATCTTGAAGTGATCCAAGTCAATAAACAATACCGCTGCCTGCTCTTGTCTGCGTCGATCATGAGCCAGTGCCTGCTTGATGCGATCCTGTAGTAAATAACGATTGGGTAGGCCGGTTAGCCCATCATGGGTCGCCATTTGCACAATGCGCTGATCTGCCTGCTCCAGTTCAATCCATCTGCCCAAATCACTCGCGATCGTATCAATCAAATCTTGTTCTTCTGGTAATAAGAAAGATTGATTCTCACTATAGGCTACATGCAAGCAACCGTAAGCTTTGCTGTTGACTAAGATCTGCGCTTGTAGCTGGTGCACGAAATCCTTATTGTATTGATCAGAAGCAAACTGCTTATCATCAAATTGGATCATGGCAGAAGTGATTTCCGGAAATTGCATAGCCACTATCAGATGCCCGATGACTCTCGGATAGAATTCATCTATCTGCAGATTAAGTTCCATATCGCGACGAATGGCATGCAGGCATTGGCTTTCTTTTAAGCGTTCTCGCGCCATCCGCTCCGACCTGACCAATTTGTGCACCAGGGGCATCACCAACCAGTTCAGCAGCAGTATTCCGACGATTACTAGCATGGCGAGAGAGAGTGCGATGGTGTTGATCTGTTCAATGACCGGGCCATGCAATTCTTTTTCATCCAATTTCAATATCATACCAAGGCCGAATGTGTTCAACGAAGTATATGAAGCTACCACCAATACTTGACGATAATCTTGCGCAGTAATGATGCCGGATTTTCCATCCAGAGCATAACTCATCGGCAGTGCTACGCCATTGATCATACGTGGCAATTGCTTGAATTCCACGCCATCAGCTTTACTCAGAAGGCATATCATTTCAACCCCACCCTCTTCTAATAGCTCGCACAGCATAAACTCGCCGCTTGTACCAATGGCCCTCATTTCTCTAAGGCTGCGAGTAAGCTGCGGCAATCTTTTTTCCGTAGTGACGCTGCCGATACGTTGATTATTTTGATCAACTACATCTTTGCTATTATGCAGAATGAGCTGATTATGGTCCCAGGCAAGGAATGTGTTGTGGTGAGTACGTAAAGGAAGTATCTCGCTTCGACTTGAGGAAAAATCACCTACTTGCATTATTTCATTGTTACTCTTATCGTAAATGGCTGCTGCCGTAAAACCGGCTTTGAGTAATGAGTCAAGAGTTTGTTTGATGTCGCACGTAGTGTTAGCGTCATCTAATTGGGCATTGATTTGTTGCAGAGTTTGAATTACGAGAGGGCGGGTGACCACTGCGTATGTGCTTGCCAAACCTTCTTCAATTTGGCTTTCAAATAGGCGCGCTTTGCCTTGCAATGCCACTTCGAGGCCTCTTTTAAGCGTAGATTCGATTTGTGGTCGCATCACATGGTAGACTGCAGTGCCGGCTACCAAAGTCAATCCTATCAATAGCAGGCCACCGCTGATGATGATCTTGTTAGTTATTATGTTCATAAAAAACCGCGATTCCAAGAAAATTTAAGCGTACCTATTGGGGCACTGCATTGTAATTTTATTGTGACGGAATATTATAATTTCTCATCTCGTTTTGGCGCTCGATTGCCACATTAACACAGAAATAACGTGAGGATTCTGGAAGTATGTCTTTGGGGCGTATTCGAATTGAAACCTAGGTTGATCTAGGTGTTTTGGTTATCCCTCCCTTGTACTCTGCAAGCCAAGTTTTGATTGGCCTGCGGTATGAGTATTGATGTTATTTAAAACCAGGAAAGCTGTATGTTTTGGGTGATTAATGAGTAAATGACTCGAATTTATTCGCCAGGTTGTAATGTAACCGGGACTTCCATTTTCTCACCTTTACGTAACACGGTGATGCTGATGGTGTCGCCTACTTTATAGCTATCAATACGTGCGAGTAACTTATCTACTGAATCAATAGGTTTACTCTCGAGTGCAATAATGATGTCGTTAGCGATGATGTTTCCTTCCGGCGTTATAGTCGCACCCTTGAGGCCAGCGGAATCTGCGGCCGATCCGGGGCTGATGTTCAATATGACGACTCCGCTTACTTTGAGGCGTTCTACCAAGCGGTTGTTGAGCTTTCCATCGACGGTAATACCCATTGCCGGGCGAATATATTTGCCTCGGCTAATGATTTGAGGAACGACGCGATTGACGGTATCCACCGGTACGGAAAATCCAATGCCGGCACTAGCACCGGTGGGACTGTAAATAGCGGTATTGATGCCGATCAAGCGACCGGCGGAATCCAACAATGGTCCACCGGAATTGCCAGGATTAATGGCCGCATCGGTTTGAATCAGGTTATCAATAGTGCGTCCATCACTGCCGGGAAGCGATCTATCTAATGCAGAGACAATTCCGGTGGTGAGTGTCCAATCCAGACCAAAAGGATTCCCAATGGCAAATACCTTTTGTCCAACTTTAAGGTCGTGACTACTGCCTAATGGGACAGGAGTCGGTCGCTGGAATCCAATACCGATTTTCAGTACTGCGATGTCATGTGCTGGACTGGCACCGATTAATGAAGCTTTGTAGTCGCGTCCATCAGCCAGACGCACGGTAGCTTCGCTGGCGCCTTTGATAACATGAAGGTTGGTAATGATATGTCCATGATCATCCCAGATAAAGCCTGAACCGGTGCCGCTCGGAACAGAAAAAATATTGCGGGTCCAAGCATCCATTACCCGCTGGCGGGTAGTAATAAACACGACCGAGTCGCGCGAGTTTTCGAATAACTCAATTGTACTTTTTTCATCTTCAGCCAGATTGCCACGCGCCTGAACGACTCGTGGTTCGGAATATTCTTGCGTGTCTTTGCCGCTGAAATAGTCTGGATGCAGTACATCTGGAAAGTAGTGGTACAGGAAGCTGTGTAAAAATAGTGTGAGGACAATGACTGTCAGTGAAATCCAGAATAAACGGGGTATCAATCCGTTATTGGGCAACATAGGTATCCGCTCCTTTATTATTGGTATGTATCATTATTGTTTGTTTGCGTCCATCGCACCAGATCCTGCTCACTCATGGCGCCCGATTGTCTTGCCATTTCTTGACCACCTTTAAACAGCGCCAAGGTTGGAATGCTGCGAATATTGTAGCGAACTGCTAGCCCCTGTTCTTCTTCCGTATTGACTTTAACCAGACGCACTTTGGGTTCTAGAATCTCGGCTGCTTTAGTAAGAGCAGGTGCCATCATTCTGCACGGACCGCACCAGGGAGCCCAGAAATCAACTAACACTGGGATATCATTGTATGCAATATGTCGATTGAAATGACTTTCTGTGAGTTCGATAGGTTGTGCGATAAATAATGCCTGGTGGCAGGCGCCACATTGGGGTGACGCGCCCAGACGTTCTGTAGGTACTCGATTGGTAGCATGGCAGTGTGGACAAACGATGTGTAAAGACATGAGCAATTTTCCTTTTCAATATTTTGTTTATCCGTCACTTTTTAATCTTGGTTTAATTGAGATGCTTCGAGGCGAGCACGTAACCATTCAATTTCTTCAATGAGATCTGTGACTAGAGCTGCCAGTTCTGGGTTACATTCGTAATCTCTCTCAACCGCGATAATCCTTTTTACTCGTATAAAATTGCGGCTATCAAATATCCATGAAGCGGGATCCGTATTGACTAAATCATCATCTAGCAATAAACCACCTTGAACGCGCTCGATAATCCACTCACGCGTAACTTGGCAGCTTTTTGCCAATTCATCCAAAGTGAGCATTGCATCATCTAATAAAATGGCATCGATTTCATGCGCCATGGCTTAAACTCCCAAATATTGGCGTGGATTAAATGCTAATTCCTTTGCCATCGTTTGATAAAACTCACGTTCTTTTTGTGTTGTCACGGGCGGTAGCACAACTTCCAGCGCCAGATACAGGTCGCCAGGAGTAGCAGCCGGGATGCCACGTCCTCTCAAACGCAGTTTGCGGCCTGATTGTGAGTTTTCCGGTATTCTTACTTCAACTAGGCCATTCGGGACAGGTATTTTAATCGTCGCACCCAGTGCAGCTTCCCAAGGGGCGACCGGTAAAGTGGCATGGATATCCTTGCCTTCAATTCGGTAACGATTGTGTGGTTTGAAATGTACTTCCAGAAACAAATCTCCTGCGGCTTCCCCAGTATGCCCGGGGCCTCCTTGTCCAGCGAGCCGAATTATTTGTCCCTCATATACTCCTTTGGGAATACGGACGTTCAAGGTATGTTCGGTGAGCAGGGTGCGCCCTTGATTATCGAGTTTTGGCATACGAAGCGTCAGGCTACGACTGGCACCGACATAGGTATCTTCCACGTCGAGCATAATTTTGGCATGATGGTCTTCACCTCGGATCCGATGATGAGCTTGTCTGGTATTCGATCCCATTTGTTTGCCAAATAATTCAGCGAAGAAATCGCTGAAATCTGCGTTTTGAGCACCGCCAAACCCTTGTCCACGAAACTCAAAACCAGCATCCCAGCCCGGCGGCGGCTGAAAATCACTGCCTGCTTGAAATCCCCGTCCTTGTCCCAATTGATCATAGGCAGCGCGCTTCTCTGGATCAGAAAGCACAGCATTGGCTTCATTCACTTCTTTCATTTTTTGTTCGGCGTCGGTTTCTTTCGAAACATCAGGGTGATACTTTCGCGCTAAACGGCGAAATGCTTTTTTAATTTCTTCTGCAGTTGCTTCGCGCGAAACGCCAAGTGTTTGGTAGTAATCCTTGAATTCCAAGTCAGTTCTCCGTCTTTGTCATGCAATCACACCATGAGCATTATTGTTGCTCTAATTCAATTCGCGCAACTTCATTTAAGAACATTAAGCGGATGCGGTTTCAGCTTAAGTGGGTTCACTCAATCGATTTATCAAGTGTCTGTAAGAAACTTGAATGCGGAAATAAAAGGATTTTAGTCAAAATGGTCCTGTTACTTCAAAAGTGATGCCATCGCCAGAATTTCCGGTTTTTCCCCGTTGCGAGCTGAAATACAAGCGCGCGCCATCAGGGCTAAAAGCGAGTCCGGTAATCTCTGAATCGCTTTGACCGGCAACTTTCACCACTGGAACAATTTTATCGGATGTCAGAGCAACAATCTGCATATTGCCTTTATCTTCAGCTACCAGTAATTCGCCTACGGCATTGCCTGTGATATTGTCAACACCGGTAAGTACTGGTTTTAGAAATAAAGCGGCGTCATAAATGATGGCGAGGGAGCTATCCTGTACATTATATGCCCACACGCGATTATCTCCTTTGGTTGAGAAGTAGACAATATTTTGGTGATACCAGATGCCTTCTCCCCCATTAAATGGAGTGCAATTGGGGATCTGTTTACGCGTCGGTACTGAAACTGCCAACGGATCGGGTAAGGGATGCCAACGTACGGCACCAACTTGTCCATTAATAATTTCAGCGACTTCTAGAATGCCGCTATTGAAATTGGGATTTCCTAAGGTATCGAATGATTGTGCAGTGTAGCGATACAAGCACCCATCTGTTTCATCTTCGGTCAGATAGAATTGCTTTTTTTTATTATCTACTGCCACCGCTTCATGCCTGAATAACCCCAGAGCGCTTCTCGCTTGAGCTGTTTTCTGACCAAATGGATCGCATTCCCACACTTGGCCTTTATCAATTTCCTCACAGGACAGCCAAGTTTTCCAAGGAGTACGTCCACCTGCACAGTTACGATTGGTACGATCTAGAATGGAATAGGCATCAACAATTTCTCCCAGAGGACTGAAACGTAATGCACCTGCTCCACCGGTTTGATCATCAAGTTCGCTATTTGAAACATAAATCCAACCACCATCACTAGTAGCAAAGGTGGCGCCGCCGTCCGGGGCTGCATGCCAGTTATAACCAAAAAGTGACTGGCCTGAGTTAGCCACAATGCGAGAAGTAAAGCCGACGGGCAAACGCAAATCATTTTGGTCGGCTGGTTGTAGTTTACCTAATGAACTCAGTGACAAGGATACCGCTTTTACGGGAGCCGGTAACCAGACATTACCCATAAAAGCACCTAATCCCATAACACTGTACTGTAATAGTTTGCGTCGCTGTCTATCAATTACTTTCATTTTAGAAGGAGCCTCCATGAGTCATATAAGTGAATATACGATTTTATATATCAAAGATATATTACAATATTGCAATGTTAAATGATTATTTTTCTGGAAATATTTTGTAATGACTCAGATACTTAAACTGATTGTTTCTTTTTTAATGTTCTTGGTTGTACTTTTCTTTATTACAACAATTTTATCAATTACAACCCAATATCCAATCTGGTTTAGTGTTATTTTCTCGTTAGCCTGCGCTTTGTTGGTTGGGTGGTCTACATGGAAATTGGTTTCGGGGGAAAAAATGAGAGTGGGTGTTGCGGTCACTAGCGGTGCACTAATGCTGGGTGGGCTATGTTTTATCATTGGTTTTTTAGGTCCCATGGCTTTTGCTAAAGATACTAGCCAGGGTCCATTCATCGGAATATTTATCACGGGGCCGTTGGGCATGATTATGGGGGCAATCGGCGGATATCTCTATGCATCCAGGGAGAAATAAATGAATGATTAAGCGATTGTCAATAAGTGAAATAACTATCCTTAAAGTTAAGTGGATTGCTAAATTAAAAGATCTCTACATGGAGAACGAGTAGATTTGCATAGACAATGTCTAGTGGAAACTGCTTGTAGCCATGGTATGACTCCTCGCTGATGATTAGGGATAATTTTTTATCGACAAAGCACAGTTCTTTCGTAGATATCTGGTATGTGGGTCAATTACTTAATCTATTATATGAGCTGTTGATACAGAGCGCCCCTGAAACTTAAATAGAGTATTTAGCACATACTGCGCGGTGGGGCGTGGAGCAAGATAATTGTCGAACGTGGCTGCATTGAGGGCGCCAATTTCACGTGCTTTTTCTGGATGAATTGCAAGATCAATTGCATGCTCTACAAGTTCGTCTGGGTCTGTATAGCGGAATTGTTCTCTGAGATGGGGATGGGTTGTTAGCAATTCCGGGTTGTTCATGAGTGGTTCGCCAATTACGGCGATACCGAGCGCCATGGCTAAACCGAACTTAGATGATATGCAGCCTTTAATGCCTTGTGTATAAATGACGACTTTAGCCCGAGCTAATGTTTCGAGATAATCTGACTGACTAAGACGCCGATGAGCAATTTTGGCAAATTTATCCGGTGGTGTTTTAGAACTAGAACTTGAAAAACCAATCGCATTATTAAGTGTGGGTATACAGGAAAGCTTTTTCATAACCTGGTATCGGCGCTCCATGGTAGCTTCATGACGAGCTTCATAGTTAGGGTTATGACGAAAACTGGTTACGAAGAAAATGTCGATGTCCTTGCAGGTTTTGCGATAGGCTGTTATTTCCTCTAGTGACTGAAAATTATTAAGATCACGTAGGCGATGCTTTGCATCAAGTAGGTAATCAAAATTAGGGTAAGTGTAATCTATGCTGGGCCTAAAACCGAATAACGTTGGTGGGAGCAGCAGTCTGCGACTAAGAGGCAATAATGATGTTGGGCGTAACGGGAAAAATTGCGAAATACTGCAAATCTTTTCTTGGAAAATCTTAAGCTCTGGTGTCTGTGCAATTTCGTTTGGGTTATAGTTGACCTTAAAGTAGACGTCCACACTATGCAAAAGCGGCAAGTGGTATCCGCCAGTATGATTTGCGGCATTTACTGAGTTTGCATCGTGAGTATCAATGCAAAAATACCACTCTTTATTGTCCTGTTGATACTTAAACAAAGCCATTGCAAATAGTGAATGCTGCCATTCAGGATTCCGAATGGCAGCATTCAATTGTCTGGGAAGTAAATTGGAAATACTGATTTTTAGTTTGCGAGTGTTCTTTAGTTCGTTAAAACCATTCAAGTAATAACTTGAGTAATACACTCTCGATGTATCGTAGAAAGTTAGACTCGCGCTATTCATGCCTTATGTAGCCAAAAGAGTAAAAGGTGTGAAATGTTCAAATGCATTTAGACGGTCCAGTTAGTAACTTTTGTGCGTAATAAAGTTAGCGCATCAGCCTGCTTTTGAGTACCAGCTAGGTGCCATTGATCCAATGCTTCACGTGCTGCATTTACCTCGTTTGTGAGATTCAACGTGCGAAAATCTGGAGAATAAAATACGCGCGAAACCAATGCACGTGTTGCACCAAGACGAGGATATTGAGCGTAGATTAAATCTCCAGGTATCGGTAAGCGACTATCGTTAACCCGACCAATACCAGCAAAACCAAAAGGTATTCCTGCAGTCAATACGATATCGGAAAGCATGTCGACAAGACCAGATGTAAGCATTTCGAAATGATTGGAGAGCTTCATGTCCAGATATAGATCATTCAGACCTATATGTATTTCATCAATTCCGGAAAGCTTAGTAATCTCGTGCAGCCGCATTGCAGCGGCTGCCGTTTCAACCAATAATGAAACAAGTGCACGACCTTTCACAAGTTCTATAAAGGTAGCTGCCTCTTTCACAGTACGAAACATTGGCAGCATTAGAACTTCAACACCTTGATCAATCAAATAATTGATTTCATCAAGAGAACCGGGGTGTATTGGATTAGTGCGAGTAAATAATGCAGCGCGTGTTAATTTATCGCGCACAGCCTGTAGCTCATGAGCCTGATGATTCGAGATCCAGGTTTTGCTGGAATCCTGGCGATGCTCCTTACCAATTTTTTCCAAATCGAGGCCAATTCTGTTGATACCTGCATCGTTTCCAGCTTGTGCTAGATCTGGATTGTTAGTAAACAGTGTTAGAATAAAATCATTACCATAGCTCATCAGATTCTCTCCGGTTTATAAAAATATCAGAACTATCGGCAAGTTAAGGCTTAAGGCTGAGAGATTATTTAAACTGATAAGGGATCTTATCAGTATCCGAAGGTAAGCGCCATTCATCGGGATCAGTATAAACATAAGCACGATCAAAGTAATTGATAAAGCTGCTCTCGGAATTTTCAATATTTTGCAGGCCATGCCAAATACCGGGTGGAATGGTAATTACTGTGGGTCGCATGCGACTGAGATGAAAAACATTGATATCGCCTCGTGTAGTCGAATTGGGCCGATCATCAAACAACACAAGTTTAATTGATCCACTAGTTACAAAAATAGTATCCGTTTGGTATTCATGTACGTGCCAGGCGCTGATGGCATTGGCTCGCAATGTTGCATGAATGATATGGCGTACCTCATCAGGACCAACTGGCCACTCCGGTCTATAAAGCTCGGTCGTGATGCCGTTGCGTGTGATGATATTTTGTATCTCTTTCTGTGACACACCCTCAAGAAGAGTACGTGTCAGCTTGCCATCTGCAGTTGCTGTTTGTTGATCTTTTTTTGCATCTTTTAGCATTATTGAGCCCTCTACAATTTTATGAGTAATAACGGTCATTGAAGCAATGAGAATCCTAATTCCAGTTTTATTATCTTATCAAAGGAAACGCTGAATAAATCGTCGAAATAGTAGGAAAAAATCATCTAAATAGAGATTGTTGCAAAGTGTGGTAGTAAAATAGTGTTCTTCATAAAGCCTAAGTATAAGAGTATGGAGTATTATCAAACGTAAGTGGTAGTTCTTGGCAAATTAATATTACCTGTTCAAAATGAGTTAAAAAGTTACTGTCTAATGAGTTAAGTTATTTTTTACATCAATCCCTTGCAGAGATTTTTTTATGAAGATATTTCGAATAGAATATAAAGATTTTTTAGTCAAAACAATGACCCAACTCAAGTCTTCGTTGCCTTTGTTAATAGTTCCTTACTTTTTCTTGCTGGGAACTCTCATTGCTGCCTGGGTAATTAGTGAACGATATAATATATTAATTGATAATCTTTTTCGCGAACCTGCTGCCATACTCGGATTTAATCCATTCCTTGGTGTTATGTCCAATTTTGGTGTTTTACTCTGGGCATTCTCAGTAGCTATTTGTTTTTTTGTGGCTATTCTTTTTATGAAAAGGGACAGTAAAGAGATAGGATTGTTTTTATTATGTTCGTCCATGATTACTCTTATGTTACTGGTCGATGACTTTTGTTTACTACATGAACGTGTCTTTCCTCGCTATCTCCATATACCAGAAATGGTGGTTTATTTGGCTTATATTCTGGCGATGTTGCTTTATTTTTTAAGGTTTGCCAAGGTTATTCTAAATACGGATTACAGTATTCTTCTTCTTGCTTGCGCTTTTTTGGCACTATCTATAGGTTCAGATTTGATATTGCCGCAAACGGGTATCGCAGTTCTTATTGAAGATGGTCTCAAGTTATTTGGTATTGCTACCTGGCTGATCTATTTTTCTAGAACGTCATATCTGCAGACATTAAAGTTGTTAAAATAAGACAGTTGCAATCATTACTCTGCCTACTACGAGCCGGTCGTAGAATTTAAATTTTATCAGTCAGTGGTGTCCGATTAAAAGTTGGACGAACCGGCGCCGCACTGTTCTGGAATATAGGCAACGCCTTGTAAGGCTGATTGCAACTGGTTTTTCTCAAAAACAGAGATCGATAAAATCGGTAGTAAAGTGTAGAGCGAGGCATCAATTTAAAGTCCTTTTTTGATAGCGACGATCAGCATGTAGGTGTTACGGCGTACCAGATTCGCGTTCTCACCTCCTTCTCACTGTTGCCGATGAAATGTTTGATTGCAGTGTTGCTTGTTCCACTTGAAGAACAATTTCACTTGCCAGTTTCGGGGTCTTTGCAGCAAATACGCTTCAGTTGCTCGAAATAATCCTGTATCCAGATAACCCCGATCTCCATCACGCAGAAAGACTCTGCCCCAGAGGACAAGAAATCCAGCACGTTGACTTCGTGGGTCTTACTATTTGTGATATGAATGGGAAAACCCCTTATGAGTGATTAAGAGAGAAATTAGGATAAAATGCTCCAGTCAGTAAAAGTTGTTTTCATCACACAGCTATGCCGACAAAGCTTATTGCAGCCAAAAGCATCACTGAATCGCCCCGGATTTTCCGGAGACATATTTTCTTGAGTCAAGCTGCATCAGCTGACTCTTCCTGTTGGCGATAATATGCCTTTTCAAATTCTGCTGGTGGGACATATCCGATTGCGTCCAGCAATCTTCGATTGTTGAACCAATCCACCCATTCCAATGTAGCAAATTCCACTTCTTCGATACTACGCCAAGGACCGCGATGCCGTATGACTTCGGTCTTGTACAAACCATTGATGGTCTCGGCCAT